>NZ_JBVFXW010000038.1:0-28940 GCF_055522395.1 Psychrobacter sp. TPE 89C | reverse complement strand
TGTTTCTAAAATACTTAAAAAATTATATTAAAAATTCTAATACACTTATTAAAGTATATTTGGCTATATCTTATTGCAAATAGCTATATTTAATGATATTTACCGGTGTTTCTATAATATATGTTGCTGAAAAGTTACAGTCAAACGTTATAAATTAATACAACCTATAAGCGTATCTAATACCCATAAAGGCCGTATTTATAAATTCAATACGCTGGAAATAATTTAAATAGAAACTGCAATGAAAAATGCAACTAGGGATTAAATAAGAATGTATGAGAGGAAGTGACCATCTCTAAGCTATCGCACATAGGTATCATGGGGTGCTTTCAGTGACCTTAACCGTTCTGAAATGTACTTTTAGCCGCTATAAAGCTTGAGAGATTTTTTGATTTGGAAAAGGTAAAAAAAGCCACAACACAAGAATTTGTATTGTAGCTTTGTCTAAATGAAACCTTATTTTTATGGGTCTCATAAGCACTACCCAACCTACACGCGTGCTAGTACGCTGAATGAATACGATGGCATTATAAAACAGGCATATATACCAAATGACTTTCAAAAGCAGAAGCTATCTCATCAGCTTTTACTATCACTGATCCCATGCGACATAATGACCCCTGACCTATTATAAGATTCAAACAACACCCTTTTTTCGCTCAGCAAGTACATTATCTTAGGGTGTTTGAGAGAACAACCATACACCATAATTGACAATATCTGTTTATAACAGATATAGTCTTTACGGACTATCACTCTTCTAAAGAGACGCTGTCCTTAAGACAATGCTTTTTCTCGAATATAGTGATTTTCTTGTTTGAGATAACACTCAATAATATCAATCAGTTAGACTTTTAATTCACTTCTTAAAGCATGCTATTTGGTATTTTGTGAGTTTTTACTGCTGCACATGGAGTTCGGCGGTAGAGTAATAAACATAACCAGGGAGAGGAATTTTATGACTGCTCAAAAATTAGACCATACGTTATCCGCAAGCCAACAAATCACTAATTGGCTACAAGATTTCGATCAAACCCTACGTACCAAAAACATCGACAAAGCTGCTGAATTCTTTGAAAAAGAAGGCTACTGGCGTGACTTAGTTTCTTTTACTTGGAATATCAAAACGCTAGAGGGACAAGATGAAATCAAAGAAATGCTTTCGCATACATTAGAGACCACTGAGCCACACGACTGGCAGCTTGATGGAGATGCAGTAGAAAACAATGGCGTAATAGAAGCTTGGATCTCTTTTAAGACCAAAGTATCGAAAGGCTATGGACATTTACGACTGCGTAACGGCAAAGCTTGGACATTACTGACCACGATGACTGAGCTCACAGACTTCCCTGAAAAGCGCAAAAAACTACGCTCAAAAGGGGCTGAACACGGTGCAGATCCTAATCGTTTAACGTGGCAGGAAAAGCGTGAGCTTGAAGAGAAAAACCTTGGTTATAGCGAGCAACCTTATTGCTTGGTTATTGGTGGCGGACAAGGTGGAATCGGTCTAGGAGCTCGCTTACGACAACTAGAAGTTCCTACCATTGTCATTGATAAACAGCCGAGACCTGGTGACACATGGCGCAACCGTTATAAATCATTATGCTTGCACGATCCTGTATGGTACGACCACATGCCGTATCTTCCTTTCCCTGACAACTGGCCAGTATTTACACCAAAAGACAAGGTGGGTGATTGGTTAGAGATGTACACTAAAATTATGGAGTTAAATTATTGGGGGTCAACTGAATGTGTTAATGCGGCCTTTGATGAGGAATTACAGCAATGGAATGTAGAGCTTGATAGAGCGGGTGAACGTTTAGTATTACATCCCAAACAATTGGTTTTAGCCACAGGTATGTCCGGATTACCAAACATTCCTGAAATTAAGGGGGCGAAGGACTTTGCTGGAGAGCAACATCATTCTAGCCAGCACCCAGGTGGTGAAGCATATCGAGACAAAAAATGTGTTGTGTTAGGTGCTAATAACTCGGCGCATGATATTTGTGCTGCCCTATGGGAAAATGGTGCAGACGTTACTATGATACAGCGCTCATCAACGCATATTATCAAATCCAATACGCTGATGGATGAAGTGTTAGGTGGTTTGTATTCAGAAGAAGCCGTTGAAAACGGAATAACTACCTATAAAGCAGATCTGACTTTTGGCTCTATTCCTTTCAAAATCATGCCGGAATTTCATGAGCCTGTATACCGTAAGGTAGCAGAGATAGACGCTGATTTTTATAAGAGGCTAACCGATGCAGGCTTTATGCTCGACTTTGGTGAAGATCACACTGGTCTATTTATGAAATACTTACGTCGAGGTTCTGGTTACTATATCGATGTAGGTGCCTCTGAGCTTGTCGCGGAAGGTAAAATAAAGCTGAAACCCAATGTAAGTATTGATCATATCAAACCCAAATCGGTCGTACTAACTGACGGTACAGAGCTAGAGGCTGATTTGATTGTGTATGCCACTGGGTTTGGTTCTATGAACGGCTGGGCTGCAAAAATAATCTCCCAAGAAGTAGCAGATAAAGTTGGTAAGTGTTGGGGAATGGGCTCAGATACTGCTAAAGACTCAGGCCCTTGGGAAGGCGAGTTAAGAAACATGTGGAAACCGACACAACAAGAAGCATTATGGTTCCATGGTGGAAACTTGCACCAGTCTCGACATTACTCTCAATACTTATCACTACAAATTAAAGCCCGAATGGAAGGCTTAGAGACACCGGTATATGGCCTGCAAGAAGTGCATCACTTAGAGTAAATTAAACGTTGCCAGAGTCAGTTCAACTTATAACAACAGTAAATATAATGCCCATACTGGTGAGATTCAGTATGGGCATTTTTTCAGTTCAGCCATTTTTACGGTTATCTTTGCGCAGGCAGACACCTCTTTATTAATAATCTCATATGTATTAGAACCGCTAAGACTGGTATAGTTAGCGATTATTTATGCAGCAAGCTCGCTAGTCAATTATCGCTATTAGCAATTAATATCGTAGCTTGTTAATTAATAGCAATTCTCTTAGCTGTTATTATCACTATCAAAGCTTTTACGCCTTTACCACTCACATCTAGCACCAAACTATAAACGGACACTATGACCACATATATACTCGACACCGAAACCACAGGTCTTGTTGAACCTCACATGACTGAAGCCGCCTACTCTATTATTGACATAAATAATGGTAACGTAGAGGTAATCCAGGAACCAAGATCTAAGCGCTTTAATCCTCTAAAAGAAATCAGTTTAGGGTCTATGGCTGTATCACATATATGTGAAGAAGACGTCGTGAATGAGCCACCTCATACCGACTTTAGATTGCCTAGTAGTGTTGAATATTTGATAGGTCATAATATTGATTATGATATGGGCGTTCTAAAAAATGCAGGCGTGACCCATACCCCTAAATTAATCTGTACCAATGCAATGTCCAATCATCTCCTTCCCACTCTTGAGAGTCATAAACTGGTATCACTGCTCTATCATTTCCATAGAGATGTAGCGCGTGCTCAAGCAAAGCATGCACATGCTGCTATTTATGACATTTACTTCACTCAATTGGTGCTTGGCAGCCTAATTGACTTAGCAAATAGCCAAGGTCATGTCATCACTGATGTAGAGAGCCTATATACCTTTAGTCAAATGGCACGCATACCCACGCATTTGAGTTTTGGTAAGTTCAAGGGTGAGGCTATTGCAGATTTAGTTACCCATTCGGATGGTGCTGGGTATTTAAAATGGCTGCTCAAACAGGATACGGTAGATACGTATTTGGCTGAAGCTTGTAAGCAGGCATTAGCATCAGTATAAATCCCTATAAATGATTATTGACCCAGTATAAAAAGCTGAGCTATAGTTAATCCTTTATAAAAGAGAGACAGCGTTAACCTCGCTTGATGCATCCCATATACATCTACACTTGGTTGCCTTGTCTCTCTTTTAAACTGAATCAACGATATGGATGTTACCTTACCTTAGATAATGTGACTAACATTGTAGCTGAGCCCCTGCAAAGAGCATTCTCAGGTAGATTGGGTTGATATCGCTTTCGAGTTTGGTTTTAGTGACCAGCTGCATCTGATTCGTTATCTCAAGCATCAAATCGGCACAACACCTAAAAAATATGTGTCAAAAAGAGGCTTCACCATTGACATCTATGGTGGCGTCAGCTCGTCGTAGATAGCCTTGAATTTTCTGCCAATGACTTACTTATTGCTCATATTAACTATAACCACAGTGCATATTTAGCATGATGCGACGTATATTTTAGGCAATAAAAAACCCGCAGTCGTTAGCAGGTCTTTTTGATAGAAGTTACTTCTTTCTGTGTTATTTCCCTTATCTTAATGGGTACAGCGTACAACCATTCCATTCCGGCATCACAATAAAAACATTCATTCTCAAACTTTACGATATAAGCTGTAAAATCATTACCATTTAAATAAGTGATTGCCTGTCGGTCGTTCTCATCAGTGACAGCACACCATATTTTTTTATAGCCACGCTTCAGCATGGCTCGCGCTAAATTGCTCCCTGTTAGTTCATTATCCACTATACATTTTTCATCTCCTAACCGTGAATTTATAAAGCCTTTACAGTTATAGCAAATAAATAATGCTTTTTATACTCTTTTTAAATACATACTTCTACTTGATACCTGTCGTACTCGTCTATTTTCTGTCATTCAAACGGATGATTTTTTGAAGGGAAGCCGTTTGTTATAACATCTGTTATACGATTCGATGAAGGAGCTTTGGCCTTCGACAATTTCGGGGTTGTTTAGAAACCTCAGATGATGTATTTTTGCTACGCTGTAGTACTATCCTAACATTCAACTATGGAGTGCTACATGTTTTTTACACGTAAGGCAAACCAGACCGATGTATCAGATATTGCTCATATACACTTTGAAAGTTGGAATGCTACGTATTCGGAGCTTTTACCTAAAATGTATAGAGACAAAGAAAATAACTTATCTCAAAAAATGGAGATGTGGGGGAAAGTATTACCTAGCTCTGGTGTGAACACATGGATAGCATATGATGCTGAGAATACCACTGTAGGATTTATTTCTTACTCTAAGAAAGATTCCAAGTGTGAAATAACCACTCTATATCTTCTACCGCAATATCAAAATTTAGGGATAGGTACTAAGTTAATGAACGCAGCTCTAATTGATGCTTTTCAGTGTAATAGCTGCTCTAGTCTATCTTTATGGGTTTTACAAACCAATCTATCTGCGATTAATTTCTATGAAAAATTTGGTTTTGAGTCTGACGGCCAATGTCATGAAGAGCTATACGAAGGCACCAAAATAACAGATGTCAGAATGATAAAACTACTCTAATATCTGTTATTTTGAGTATACCTATGTCGAACCAGTCATGTGCCTTCACTGGTTTGGTTCCCTAGTGAGGACTTGAATCTACGGCCCTATGTGCAAATGACACCAATAGTTTGAATTGTTGAGATAGTAGTAAGGTACTTCACAATATACCTAACGTTAATACTTTAAGATTAAAGAGAGTTACTTTTGATTTAGTATTTGATATTTATTATATTCATCTTTGTCACTATACGTCAGCACCCAACAGAAACCGACCAAAATAAAAACGTCAGGTCTAGTGTTCATGCTCTGACGTTTAAAGCGGGCGAAAAGATGACACTGATTGATAATGTGGTTGTGGAATAAGCATTTAGTTCATGTGAGTGCCTGTCACGCTTGTTTTTACCTGCATGATTAGTGATAAGCAATAAAGGGTTATTGCCAAGGCTAAAAAAATAAAAGTCAGAGGTAAAAACAAGCTGTCTTGAAGCACTCCATCAGAAGCAATGCCACCATAAAATAAGCTTTCCATCAGCCCAGACATTCCAGCGAGGGCCAGCATAATTGAGCCACTGATAAATAATTTAGATGTCATGAAAGCTCCATAGGCTGATATTTAAGAGTAATAAGTCATTTTAAATTTAGAAGCATTCATCAAGTCATGAGTGCCTAGGCCTATATCGTATATGAAATAATACGCGTATTGGGCGCTCTCCTATTTTTTCATAAACTATTCATACTCGGTCTTTAAAAATATCAATATTCGTTAAAATGTATTTAGCAGTCGTTGACTATAAAAATTTGTGCTATCAAGCTGTAGACCCAAACTCAAATCGCTATCATGTGCTCTACCAAAAAATCTAAAAAAACGCGTGTTTTTGGTGAGACCATATCTCGCTTTAAATAAATAGCGTAAGTGGCACTGAGTTCTTCATAAGGACTAAAAATATGATCTGGCATGACTTGAACCAATGACCCGTTCGCCAATTCACTTTTAACAGCCCACAATGGGATTAGCGTCAGACCTGTATGATTCAACACCAGCTGCTTCTGACCATTCACGGAGTTCACTGAAACCTGACTATTAATCATCAACTTTTTACTATCTTCTGCTATCAAAAACCACTCTTTCCAACCGTTATAACCATATCGGATACATTGGTGATCAGCTAGATCGTCAATGCTACAAGGCGTGCCATTATTTTTTAAATATTGGGGGCTTGCACACAGCAGAAAATCATTAAATACCAAGCGTCTGGAAATCATGGTCGAATCAGATAGGCGTCCACTTCGGATAGCCACGTCAATATTTTCTTCTATAAGATCTACAACCCGCTCTGTTAACTCAATTTTCATATCAATATCTGGATATAACGACATAAATTTCGGTATTAACGATAATACCATGCTTTCACCAAAACCGACTGTCATGCTGATTTTCAGCTTACCCTGTGGCGTTATTTGTAAATCATTAACGGCTCTTTTGGCATTATCAAACTCTGACACAATTCGCTGAGAGTATTCGTAATATTTGTGCCCCGCTTCAGTCAAACTGGTGTTTCTGGTCGTTTTATTGAGCAGACGTACTCCCAACTCTTTTTCAAGCACTGCTAACTGCCGTGAAATAGAAGACGGCTGTACATCAAAGATGCGGCTGGCCTCTGAAATGCTACCGGTTTCGACAACACTATTGAAATATGCCAATCGATTTATTGAGCTCATTGCCACTCCTCTATTAAGTTGATAGGTATTCCATTTAACTGTAACCATGGCTTGCTCAAAAAGCAAAAGTAATTTGTTTTCTGGGTAATGGTTTGCTGGATTAGCAACGTCTAAACTGATTGTCCTGAAACAAACAATAAGACATTCACACCAGTAAAGGGTAATAACATGAAAGCGATGATCATTAAAGAAATCGGTACAACTGCAGTTTTTCAATTGGCAGAAAAACCAAAACCAATTGCAACACTAGGTCATATGGTTGTGGAAGTGAAAGCCACTAGTGTGAACCCTATTGATACAATGTTGCGCTCAGTCGAGCTGCCTTGGTCAGAAAACTTGCCAGAGATACTACACGGTGATGTAGCTGGTATTGTGAGCGAGATAGGTGCCGACGTCACTGAATTTAGTGTTGGTGACGAAGTTTATGGTATGGCTGGTGGTCTCAACGGTACTGATGGTGCACTTGCTGAATTCATGTTAGTTGATGTGCGTTTAATGGCTAAAAAGCCTAAAACACTCAGTATGAAGCAAGCCGCAGCCCTGCCGTTGGTCGCGCTCACTTCTTATGAGGCACTCGTACAAAAAATGAATGTCAAAGAAGGCGATAATATCCTGATTCATGGTGCAACAGGGGGCGTTGGTCATATTGCCGTTCAGCTAGCAAAAGTACTTGGCGCGACAGTCACCGCTACCTACTCTCCTGCTAATAGTGCATTAGCACAAACACTAGGCGCGGATCATCTAGTGGATTATACAACAGCGGAGGTTGATGATTATGTGGCGACGTATACTAACGGCGTGGGTTTTGACAAAATTTTCGATACGGTGGCTGGTGATAATATTCAAAAATCTTTTCAAGCCGTTAGATTCAATGGCCATGTCGCCACTATTTTACCCATTGCTGACCCATTGCAAGTTGCTCTCAAAGCCTTATCCTTTCACGGTGTTTTGGTGCTCATTCCATTATTTCATGGCATCAACCATGAATCGCACGGTCGTATCCTGACAATGATTGCAGAGCTGGTTGATAGTGGCAAAATTACGCCTATCATAGATAATAGTAACTACTCTATTTGGGAGGTAGCGCGCGCGCATGACCACCTTGAATCAGGTAAAGCAGTGGGTAAAATTACGCTCACTGTATAGTAGTATTAGGGCATGTCCTCATTTTGAACATGACGATAAAAATGAGATAAATTGCAGCCAGACTGTATTAAATAGCTGTGTTAAAACGAGGTGTTCACAGGTAGTAACGACTCTCTAAAATAACACAGCTCGCTCGTAGAAACTCTTATAACGGTAGGGTCATATTTTATTTAGAAGTTTCTAACAAATGGAATACGGGTAATCGCCACTTTGCTCTAACCGCTGCCATACGGATTAAATAACCAGCAACCAAACTAACAATGACACTGATATTGCTACTAACAGTAAAATACTGGAGTGTTAAATATAAACACGCAACGATCAAAGAAACTGAAGCGTATAACTCATGATGCAAAACTAATGGGGTTTGGCGACATATTAAATCACGCAGCAACCCGCCAAAGACGCCTGTTACAATGGCAGCAACCACACAAACACCATAGTGAAGTCCCATGTTAAGCCCTACTTGGCAACCAATAATGCTAAAGGCCGCTAACCCCAAAGCATCCAAACGCATAAAAACACCATTAAATTTAACAACCCATCTCGCCAACCAAGTCGTTATAAGCCCAGCCACACAAACAATTAATAAATACTCAGGATGTTCTACCCAAGTTAAGGGATAATTACCAAGTAGGATATCTCTTACACTACCACCACCTATCGCCGTTACACTCGCGATAAGCATAACGCCAAACCAATCCATATTTTGTCGTCCCGCACTTAGTGCACCTGTCATTGCCTCTGCTGTAATACCAATAATGTAAACTATACTCAAAAGCATGGAATACTCACCTTAAATCTATCTGATAGTGTAAATGAGGGGAGATTGTAAAGATAAATCTGATGTATTACGAATGATAATTTGAATCGTTTTGCAAGCATCAAGTAACAATCTATTTTAGCAACGGGAAAGCAAAAAATAATGCAACGTTATTGTCACTTTATATGCAAAAGCACCGCTTCTCCCAAGCATAAAACGCAGCTTATGCCTAATCATCAAATTTTCATAAACAAGTAAAAAAGTTACTGAATAGACACGGTCACAGGCTTTGAACTCCACTATCCTAGTGCCCTGACTTAGATCCCATCTAGAAAAAATAGGTACAAACCAATATTCCACACCAAGAATGGATAATGGTTTTCTTAAATTGCCAAATGATATCGGCTGTACTGAATTTATTATGAATTGCCTATATAACAATTTTCTGAAGGACTAAAAATTATTATGAGAAAAACATTACTGCTCAGCATACTGATATTAAGTCTGACTGCGTGCCAGAACATCAATAAGCAGAGCCTCGAGACAACAACGGTTTTACAAAACAACCTACCTACAACCACCGTAACCGATAAATATACCAACAATATAACGGGCGATTACGTCACAGACGGCTATACAAAACGTAACGAGGGTTACGACTGGTTTGCGATCAGCGTACGTGATGCTGGTCCAGACGCTATCAGTTTGTCTATTCGTTCTCGCATAGACAAAAAGAAACCTACTTGTACATTAGACACCGTACTTCATAAAGCTAATGATGGACGATATCAGTTTTGGGTAGATAATAACCCCGTTTATTTGCTCTTTGATGACAATAGTTTATCCATTGAAGGTGAAACATCCCATCTACAAAAAACAGCTTTTTATTGTAGCGGCGGTGCAACGCTTGGTGGCGTATATCAAAAGTTAAGCGATACGCTGGACAACTGGACAACTGGACAACTGGACAACTGGACAACTGGACAACTGGACAACTGGACAACTGGACAACTGGACAACTCACAATACGCTACATCACTCAACTATGGTGATTTTTCTACTCAAGTGACCAGTACCTCTGACGGCAATGGTGGTTATATCTTAAAAATCCAGCCAATGGGCGAAGATATTATCGAACGACCAATTAGCGATCCTGTTGTTAGTGCTGATGTGGGTGATATTAATGGCGATGGATACCATGAAATTCTGGTATTTACTCAAAGTGTGGGTAGCGGTTCATATGGTGACGTGATTGCTTATTCGAGCAATAAAGGGCTGTCGTGGAGTCAAGTCTCTTATCCAGAGCTAACTAATAAACTCAAACAAGGTTATATGGGTCATGATGAATTTTTCTTGGTTGAGAATATATTGGTTAGACGTTTTCCACTCTATTTAGAAGACGATAGCAATGCCAATCCACAAGGTAAAACACGCCAAATTCAGTATCATATGATAGAAGGTGAAGCTACTCGTCAGTTTGTGATTGACACAGTTAACGAATTTTAAGTATTCCTTAAAAGTTTACTGGGTCATAGAGTGGCACAAGTGCTATATAAAAACTTTGAAATACAGTTGATTTTAGCATTAACTGTATTCACGACTGCCTGTGAAAATATGAACTTTATTCAAACTACAGCTATTAATACTGTATTTGAGGAGACGGAGCTGGTAAAAGCTAAACCAATCTCTATCGAAAAATCGAATATAAATTTCGACAGTCATCCAATTGCAAAACGTTATAGAACTGTGATTAGTGAAGAGTATGCGAAACAGGACGTAAATGTTGTAAACCATTACGTAGTAATAACATGGGGCTGTGGTTCAGTCTGTGTCAGTGGTGCGATGGTGGATAGCCGAAATGGTATGGCCTACCTTTTACCAGAGGATAAAGAATGAGGCAGTAATGGCACATATGTTAAATTTGATCAGGACAGTAAGACTCTAACGTCAGTATGGGTAATTCCAACCCCAACAGGCGATACTGGAGAAACGTAAAAATACTGGAAATGGGATGAGCAAGCTAAAGTATTTGCACATACTTATGCATTTCCAACATATCTTTAAAATAAATAACAGAGAAGCCCTATGAAAAAAATAACCAAAATGCAAATGGTAACGATAGTTGCCATACTCCTATATATTGTATGGGAAATTTATATCGGTATATGGTCTAAAACACAAGTTGGAGCAATAATAAGAGTCGATGTGTTCATTATTTATCCAGTTTTAATAGCTTTAATTATTATTTCAATCAAACAATATATAAAAAATAAGGGGGCTGTAGTAGATAAAGAAGCTTAGGAACAGGGGAGTTTCCTAAAAACTGTGTAACTGCTTATAATCCAATAACAGGAGAATAAGCAATGACTACTCAATCTGACATTAAAAAACTGGCCGAGCAAATGGCCAGCAGCATGAACAGCTTCGATGATATCAAAGACTTTCAAAAGCAGCTCATGCAGTCGTTTATCGACACTGCCCTTGAAGCTGAGATGGAAGACCATCTCGGCTATCCCAAGCATGAAAAGGCGGATAAGCCAAACAAGCGCAACGGACACACTAAAAAGACAGTCCGCAG
The DNA here is from genome assembly GCF_055522395.1 of Psychrobacter sp. TPE 89C. Lineage (NCBI taxonomy): Bacteria > Pseudomonadati > Pseudomonadota > Gammaproteobacteria > Moraxellales > Moraxellaceae > Psychrobacter > Psychrobacter sp. TPE 89C. The sequence goes on along the minus strand of NZ_JBVFXW010000038.1, from coordinate 17,389 downwards.
TGACACAGGCGATCTTGAGATATCTACCGCAATAGCAGCTTTGAGCCTGTGCTGGTCAGTAAGCATCAAAGTCGTATTAGTGGCCTTGATGATAAAATAATCATGTTTTATGCCAAGGGTCAAACCACCACGGAAATTGTAGAAACCATCAAAGACATCTACGACGTTGATATATCAAGCTCTCTTGTCTCAAGAGTCACTGACAACATCTTAGATGACATCACCGCTTGGCAGAACCGGCCACTGAGCAGCGTCTATCCTATCGTCTACTTAGACTGCATTGTCGTTAAAGTTCGTCAGGACAAGCAGATCATCAACAAGGCTATCTATCTGGCGCTAGGTGTTGCTCTTAACGGTAAAAAAGAGCTGCTTGGTATGTGGCTATCAGAGAATGAGGGCGCTAAGTTCTGGCTGGGTGTACTCACTGAACTACAAAACCGTGGAGTACAAGATATCCTCATTGCCTGTGTCGATGGTTTAAAAGGCTTCCCTGATGCCATTAACACCGTCTACCCCAACGCTCAGGTTCAGCTGTGTATCGTGCATATGGTGCGTTATTCCATGAAGTTTGTGCCATGGACGGATAAGAAAGCCGTAGCGGCTGATTTAAAGGCCATCTACGGCGCTGATACGCTTGAGATAGCAGAGGCCAATCTTGAGCACTTTGATGAGGTGTGGGGTGATAAGTACCCTCATGTGGTCAAGTCTTGGCGCAATAACTGGGAGGGCTTAACGGTGTTCTTCGAGTATCCTAAAGACATCAGAAAAGCCATTTATACCACCAATGCGATAGAGTCGCTAAACAGTGTGATTCGGACGGCGGTGAATAAGCGTAAGGTGTTCCCGTCTGATCAGGCGGCATTCAAGGTGGTGTACTTAGCCACCCAGCAGGCATCCAAAAAATGGTCGATGCCAATTCGTAACTGGACGGCTGCTCTTAATCGTTTTATGATTATGTTTGATGACCGTATCAGCAAGCATTTAATCTAAATGGCAGTTACACAGAATCTGGGATGGTCTCAGGAACAGTGCTCGATGACATACTAATCTTTTCTTTTTGACGCCTATTGTTTCAAATAAGATATATCGCATGCTTACCCTTCATATTGCTAACGGCGCGTCTTCTTCCGGCGCTTTAAAACATTACTTCAAACAAAATCAGTTTGATAGGACAAACGAAGTGTTAGTGGTGTTTTGATGACTATCTCAATAGCTTAATCAGACCATCCTAAACCGACTTTTTCCGCTAAAAAATTTATCATAACGTGTATTTATGAGAACAGTCGGCCTTTTTGAGTGCTCATTTACTCTTTTAGCCAGTAGGTGATTTCTGTCTTAACATGCTGAGGGCAAATAAACCAAGTACCGTACCTGATACCCATCTTTGTGCAAGCATTACAGAAGGTTTTTTAACTATCCTATTTTTGATTGAAGAAGCACTGAGTACAATAAGTCCATTAACTGTAATAGCTATCACTATTTGAACCATACCTAACTGTATAAATTGACTAAAAGTAGAGCCGTTGGCTGGATCAATGAATTGTGGAATGAGAGCTGCATACATCAGTGCAATTTTAGGGTTTAATAAATTAGTGACGAATCCCATTGAAAATAAGTTTAGGGGTGAGTGAGGTTTAAGCTCTTCAGCTACAAATAGTGATTTACCTTTCGGTTTAATCATGTTCCAAGCTAAGTAACCTAAATATATAGCACCTGAAATTCTTATAATGTCATACATTATTGGAATTGCTTTAAACAAGGTAGCTAAGCCGATAGCTGAGCCAATCATATAGAATAAAAACCCTGCCCCAATGCCTGCTAGAGATATCATTCCTGCAATACGTCCTTGTGATATAGATCTTGAAACCAGATACATCATATTTGGTCCGGGAGACAAAACAATTCCCAATGCTATTAGGAATACAGCAAATAAACTTGTACTCGTCACCATATCTATTCCTTACAAATTTAGTTTGATACTTATCAAAGCTAAGTTTATCACTATAGGATAACCAAAATATTTGATTTTCTTAAACATAGGGTTGTTGTAACAAGGGCGATACCCTAGTGAGGACTTGAATCTCTGGCTGTAGGTTAATGGTATCAGTATCTTGAGTTATTTAGGTAGTCGCGGTGTACTTGGTAATGTACACGAAGCAAGCTTTTCAAGATTCAATCGAATTACTCTTAATTATCTTAAACAATTTAACAGGTCACTTGTATGAGTGTTTTATTCGATGAAGCTTTAGATGCTCTTAAAGAAGTTAGAATATTAGCCGATGAAGAGTCTAGGAAAGTAATGGATCAGTTTGTTAGCTCATTTCCAATACGAACTAGTGGTAGCGGAGGAATTGACTGGAACAAGGTTGATAAAAAAGTGCTGCTAAACTGTATAGAAGAAACTAAAAATCAAATAAATCTCAGACTGACAGATAGTTGTTTTATTATCTGGATATGATGCAGCATACCCGATTATAGAGACTACTGTTGAAAGTATAGTAAATGCTTTTGACGACGTTACAGCTGTAAGTTTTGATACATGGATATTCATCCCAAAAAATAATAATGTAATTGAAAGTACTCCATCCAGCTTAAGAATGACTACATTTTTTTAGGGTTTATTTGCATATTCTATTCATGTTCGGTGCGCTATACAGGCTTCGAACTAGAGTATTAGATATAAGCTTTATAACTGAGAAATCGATAACATAAGGCATCACTATTAAGCTATCTGATTGCAGTTACCCAAGTTTGTTTCTACGAATTTAACAGGAGAAGTCATTCTTACTAAATTGTTTTCTAAAATTTAATTAACATAGGTATCGTACCTTGATTCCCTCAATAACTCATTCTAATAAAAAAACCATAACGATAGTGATTATGCTAGTAGCAACCATCGCGCTATTACTTGCCTTTTTTTTAAGCAAATTCCAAGTGTTTTGGTCACCCTTTCAAATCCTAAGCCATGACGACATTGAAAAAAACCAAAAAGGCATCTGCTTAGCAGAAGATAGACAACTGGATGAAAAAGAGCTGTTTGTTCGCGCTATGCAAGGCTATTGAGACAAACGCACACACAGCGTCCTAAGAGATATTAACTATGAAGGTGAGGTTATAATGCGGTGTCAAAAACAATCCCTATGTGAATATTGGAAAATACCTGAACCCTTACTGTTAGAAGATTACACCAAAGCCATTTTAGATCGACCAGATACTATCAATTTCAAAGCCCTGATGACGGACTATTTTCAGGCCGCGCTCTTTGAGCAAGACAGTATAGCGAACCTGTCCCAATACAAGGATGGTCTGCTTCCTTATTCTATATTAGCCGCAGAACAGGGTAGCTACAGTTTGATTCCCAGTGATTGTTGTCAACTATTGACTGATGAACAATACAGTCAGGCGTTTATTAAACAAGATCCTGAAGCAAACTCCGAACACTAACAACGGGGTAATGGTCATGACTTTATTAAGGTAAAAGATGTGCTTTTATCCGATCCTAAAACAGATGGACGGATGGTGGACAAACCGTATCATTTAAGGCCTGATTATATACATTATACGATATATCCCATCTCCAATTGTGGTGAGTTCTATGGAGAATATTATGGAAGCTCACTTAATTATGATTCTGTCACTCTACATTATGAAGACGGTCTATGATGAGTATACCCTAGCGGAACCAGCTACTTCACTCTTCAAAGCTATTAACACACCACTCAAAACAGATCGATATAATCAAACCACTTAAAATAGACTACGGATACTCCCTCTAACCGCCCAATCAAGTATGCTCTGACAGCATTAAACAGCGGAACAATCAATCTGCTGCCTATATAAATCCATATAGTTACCTAGCAATATCGCTGGTATTAACAACTGCTATCTTTACTACTCACTATGGCAGGAGTTATCAGCAAGCGCATTTAATATGCCGCATGACTTCGCTGGTGCCCTACTGACGCATTTCTGCCGCAAAACATTTAGATGTTGCTTTAACTGTTTTAATTCCCCTATACGCACTTCCACCGCATGAATATGTTCATCCAATAAGGTATCGACATCGCCGCAGTCTCTGTTAGGTTCTTCCCAATACTGCAGTAAGGTGCGTACTTCATCCAATGTCATATCGAGTGTGCGACAGTGCAGGATAAACTGTAGACGTTCAACATGGCTTTCACGATATAAGCGATAATTCCCCTCACTACGGGAAGGCTCTGGTAATAGTTTTTCTTTTTCGTAATAGCGAATGGTCTCCACGGTGGCACCAGTGCACTTAGCGAGCTCTCCAATTTTTATTAGCATAGTTATTCCAAAGTTATCTCACAGTTCTCTCAAAGTTAATTCAAAGTTAATTCAAAGTCATCTCAAAGTCATCTTAAAACCCGAAACATTAAAGTAACTATAAGGTTTAGCACTTAGAAAATCAAGTTTGTACAGCTACCTAAAAACGGCCTTGACTCTGAAGCCGCTAGAGGGTTCACAATAGCGTTATCAAAAGAACGCTTATAGTAGGACGAATTATTATGCAATATCGTATTGAAGGTATGGACTGTGCTAGTTGCGTCAGAAAGATTGAAACTGCATTAGCACGTATGCCCGGTGTCTCTGACATACAGCTTAATTTTGCGACTGAAAAGTTAGAGCTAACATTGGTCTCTGATTCAGAGACTCAGTTCAGTGATGTCGAAAAAACCATCAAGCGCCTTGGTTTTGGTATATCTGCCACTACTGATCCAGCAATCACAGCAGACGGCATTGGTGACAATCCATTAGATACGCAGCAACAGCGTTGGTGGCAAACCCGAAAAAGCAAGCAAGTGGTTGGTCTCGGTATCCTGATGAGCGTCGCCTACGCGTTAGCACTAATTTTTCCTGATTATGGAATGTGGGCATTCGCTATTGCCGTCATTGTGGGCGTTTTTCCCTTTGCCCGAAAATCTATGACCTTGGCAATGACAGGCACCCCGTTTTCTATTGAAATGCTGATGTCTATCGCGGCAATTGGTGCGCTTATCATTGGTGAAGCTGAAGAAGCTGCGGCTGTTGTCTTCTTGTTTTCAGTTGGCGAATTACTAGAGAGCGTAGCGGCTGATCGTGCCCGTGCTGGTATCAGAGCATTGGCATCATTGGTTCCAAAGACTGCGATTTTACTTGATGCACAAGGCGGACAGCGGGACGTTCCTGCAGTCTCATTGCAGGTCAATGATTTGGTACTGGTACGGCCTGGAGATAAGGTGTCTACTGATGGTGTCATTGTTCAAGGTAACTCTAGTCTTGATGACTCACCTGTCACTGGCGAATCCATACCCGTTGCCAAAGCGATAGGCGATGCAGTATTCGCAGGATCCATCAATATGGAGGGAGCGCTGCAAGTCCGCGTAGAAAAGACCGCTGCCGACAACACTATTGCACGCATTATTGCTTTGGTAGAGCAAGCGCAAGCCTCTAAAGCCCCTACTGCCCGTTTCATTGAAAAATTCAGTCGTTACTACACCCCAGCCGTGATGGCGATTGCTGCACTGGTTATTATCATACCGCCGCTAGCGATGGGAGGAGAATGGGCGACTTGGTTATATCGTGGTTTTGCACTGTTGCTAATTGCCTGTCCTTGCGCACTCGTCCTATCCACTCCGGCCGCCATCGCGTCAGGGTTGGCTGTCGGTACACGTCGCGGCTTACTCATCAAAGGTGGCAGTGCTTTAGAAACTATTGGTCGCGTGAATGTCGTGGCTTTTGACAAGACGGGTACGTTAACTGAAGGCAAACCTCGCGTCACCGACGTTATTGCCTTTGCACAGGGGCACATAGTACAAGAGCATATAGAATCTGAAAGTCAAAATGAGGTGTTGGCGCTGTTTGCCAGTGTCGAGTCTGCCTCTAGTCATCCACTGGCAAAAGCGATCATTGATCACGCCAAAGCCGCTAATATCTCTATACCGATAGCTTCAAATGCCTATGCTACTGCGGGCAAAGCGGTACATGCGACGGTAGTTGATCGGACTCTAGCCATCGGATCACTGGTTTATGCTGCCACTGAAACATCGATATCACTAGAACAAAATGCACAAATCGAAGCACTACAAAACGAGGGTAAGACGGTCTCCGTTCTGTTCGATGAGCAAAGCCGTGAAGTGCTTGGGTTGGTAGCGCTACGAGACGAGTTGCGAGGTGATGCTCAGGCAGGCGTGGCGCAGCTCAAAGCAATGGGTGTACGCTCTGTGATGCTCACAGGGGACAACCGTCTGACCGCTCAGGCACTTGCTAGTCATTTAGAGATAGAATGGGAAGCTGAGCTGTTGCCTGAAGACAAACTACGCTTGTTGAATGAGATGAAAGGTAATAGCAAAGTAGCGATGATTGGTGATGGTATTAACGATGCGCCAGCACTAGCAACCGCAGATGTAGGCATCGCCATGGGTGGCGGTACGGATGTCGCTATCGAAACGGCTGATATCGCATTATTAAAAAGTCGCGTCACAGACGTTGCTCATCTCATTGCCCTGTCACGTGCCACCATGTCCAACATTCATCAAAATGTGATATTTGCGCTTGGTCTAAAGTCCATATTTCTAATCACTACTATACTGGGTATCACTGGGCTATGGATCGCTGTATTGGCTGATACTGGCGCGACCGTATTGGTCACGTTGAATGCGTTACGCTTACTGCGCTTTAAAGGGGCCAGTTCATCTTGCTCTAAAAACCACTAGGGTCTGTTGAATACTCAAATGTGGTGCTGGCAGTGACTATTTTTTAGACAATATGCAGTGAAATTTTTGATGCCTAGTCATTCTAGGTTAAACAATTTCGCCATATATTGGCAAAAAAGAGTACTGCCATCCAAGACACAGCACCGTATTTATCATGAACCAAGGTTAGTTCCCAGGCATAGAGATATAATTTGGTAATTGCTGTAGACGATTCATCCATGCCTGAATATTGCGATAGCTGTCTATATCAATATCGCCTTCGTGTGCCGTTGAAATGTATGGATAAACTACGCAGTCAGCAATAGTAGGACGGCTGGCGGCTAGCCAATGGTGACTACCGAGATGATTGTCTATTAAGGTTAAGATGCTATGTGAACGCTCTGAAGCTTGCTCCCAATCACTTTCCAAACCAAACTTCTTAATCAAACGTGCTACGTTGGGGCCATGTTGTATCTCATTAGAAGCAACAGATAACCACTGCATCACATCAGCTTGCAGATGTGCTTCACTCGGCCACCATGCTTCACCACCATACTTATTGGCTAGGTATACCAATATGGCTTGTGAGTCTCTTAATATGACGGATCCGTCTTCTAAAATTGGGATTTCTCCCCAAGGATTTAATTTAAGTATTGCTTCTGTTTTGTGTTCGCCATTCATGAAGTCAACAGGCACAATCGTTAAAGGCGTATCGATAAACGAGGCAAATAGCCTTACTTTATAGCAGTTTCCTGATAGCGCTAAATCATACAGTCTCATAATTTTTTTCCTCAGACAGTAGTTGATTAAATTCCAGTACATTTCCATCTGGATCACGAATGAATAACGTAATCCTTCTTGGACCTAATTGTTTAGGGCCTTCTGTGATTTCTATCCCTTCTTTCAGTAGCCAGATTTGTAAGGCAGCTATGTCTTGAATGATAAAGGCTGGATGAGTCATGCCTGGCCTTTTAATCGGTTCATCCAGTAGGACATTTTTTTGATCTTTTGTTTTTGCGCCATTAAAAATAAGATTGATTCGTACACCAGCCGAAGTGACCATTTCATTCGCCTCACCTTCAGGTATGCGATAGGTTTCTGCGAATCCAAGACGCTCATAAAACGCAATCGCTTCTTGTCGATTACTGACTCTAATACCAACATGATCGTAGGCAATGGCAACCTGTGAATTTGCCTGAGATAAGGTGCTCATAAGATAGTTCTCCTATTGATTTCGACATATTCAGTATGATATTTTGTTATTTAAAAGATAATACTGTAAATTTGATAATCATATTTTCAATAAATGAGACAATTATGGATCGATTACAAGCAATGTCTATGCTGATCAAAGTCGTAGAACTTGACAGCTTTTCTGCGGCAAGCAAAAGCTTGAACATACCGCTGCCAACCCTAAGTAGAAAGATATCTGAACTTGAAAATCAGTTGGGTATTCGTTTATTGCATAGAACCACCAGAAAACTGTCTTTAACCGATTCTGGATACGATTATATAAAAGCTTGTAAGAGAATACTGGAGCAGGTTGAAGAGGCCGAAAGTAAAGCGAAAGGAGAGTATTCAGAACCAAGAGGTGATTTGGTTATAACTGCGCCCGTTATGTTTGGCAGGCTATACGTATTACCCGTTGTTATTGAATTTTTGTCCTTATATTCAAATATAAATGTGCAGCTATTGTTATCGGATAGAAATATCAATCTATTCGAAGATGATGTAGATATGGCGATTAGAATAGGCAAGTTGCCAGATAGTACAATGGTCGCGACTCAAGTGGGTCGTATGCGAACAGTGACTTGTGCAAGTCAATTATTTTTATCTAATCATTACAAGATTGAATCCCCTTATGATTTAACGCACCTCTCCTGCATATCATTAAGTACAGTAATGACCACCCCTTATTGGGGCTACAACCTTCCTGATTCTGGACTCCCCGCTCATGTAGATATTTTACCAAGACTCACAGTCAATGATAGTGACTCTGCGGTTAATGCTGCTATAAAGGGTGTGGGCATCACTCAACAACTGCATTATCAAGTGAAAGAGGCGATAGATAAAGGTGATCTTAATATTATACTAGCTGAGTTTGAACCTGATAAAACCCCTATACATTTGCTGCACAAGACTCGAAAATATTTGCCACAAAAGATGAAAAGCTTTTTGGAATTTACATCTCCAAAACTAAAGGAGAGACTTCGCGAACTATCTTGTTAGCGCAATATTACGTCTCAGTAAGTTTATCGATTTACACTAAGGCATGTTATTGATTAATTGATAGACCACTTAAAACGTAAAACATTCTGCGACAATGGCTATGTTGACTAAAAATCTATGCCAACACTCCCTCTACCCGCTCAATCAGATATTCTTTAACCGCATTAAACAGCGGATCTATCAATCGCCGTTCTGGACAAATCAAATATAACGGATAGTTCGCCACTTGCCAGCCGTCCAGTGCAACTTCAACCAAACGCCCTGCTTTTAAATCTGCAGCTATATCTAACTGTGACTTCAGAGCAATACCCTGGCCTGCCACGGCCCAGCGCCGTACCACATCGCCATCTTTACTTCGCCGATTGCCAGCCACTGCCACACGTTTGGTCTTGCCCTCTTTTTCAAAAGTCCACTCACTCAAATATTTTTCATCATGTCCCAAACACAAGCAATTATGCTGAGTTAAGTCTTCAGGAATTTTTGGCGAGCCAATATCATTGTCAACTTTGTCCAAATACGCCTTTGAGGCACATAGTATCGGACGATTGTTCAACACAATGGGTAATGCCACGAGCGATGAATCTTTGGGCGCGCCATAGCGTAACGCCAAATCAATCTGCTGACCGTATAAATCCACATAGCTGTCTGACATATGCAGCTGCACCGTCACTTTTGGATGGATTTGCATAAAGTCATCCAACCATGGCAACACCAAATTTCGCCCCAAATCTGACGATGCAGACAACCGAATCGTGCCCGTCAGCTCGGCATCATTATCATGCAACCCTGCATAAGCATTATCTAAAATAGCCACCGCATCTCGGCAATGCTTTAAATATTGCTCACCTTTACTAGTCAAACGCAGTCTACGAGTTGAGCGAACAAACAATACCGTTTCGATTTCAGCTTCCAATCTTTTTACGGCTGCACTCACCACTGCTGGCGACAGATCTAAGTGGCGCGCGCAGGCAGACAAGCTACCCAAGCGAGCAGTTTCAATAAAAATACGTAAATCCTGCAAATTTTTCATCGTGTCACCTTAGTTAGCTGAGCTGTAATTGAATTAGCGATAACAACGGGTTGCTGACACTAGGGCGTGTCCTCAATTCAAACGAGTGTCCTTTAAATGGGCTAAAAACAGCTAAATTTTGCCAAACATCGTCAAATAGTTGGTCAATATCACGATATTATCTGCACTATTTTCCTCGTTTGACGGCAATTTATCTCATTTTTATCACCATTTTTAAAATGAGGACACGCCCTAATACATTTATCATTATATAAAAATTATTGAAACTGTTTCGCTAAACCTGCTGATTATCAAAATAATTAATTATAGTAATATGTGTACATAAGATCTACCCCTACATTTGGAGACTCATTATGCACACTATCGAACAGCCTGACACTGCACTCAACACCGAGCAAAGCGATCACGTAAGCCCACTACAGCAAGCGCGCAACTTACCACTGCCTTCAAAATCAGACATGCTAAGACGTGCGCCTTCAGTAGAGCATTTCTGGCATCAAAATAGTCAGTTATTTGAGCAGGCATGGGCAGAATGGGAAACCATTGAGACGGACTTGCCCGTACTTGACGACTCATTATTTGACCCAAAACTACGTAACGCTGTGACACAAGCGTGGAGGACACCTGAGACAGAAATGGCGGTAAAAGATTTGTGGCAAGAGATTTTACCCGGTGTCTACCAAGGGCAGTTTTTTGACCCAACACAACTGTCTCAGCTTCGTCGTTATTTACAAGCGGTGGCAGATGCCAATATTCCAATACGTCCGCCTTATGGTATTGCGTTAAATCGCAATGGAGCGATGCTGGATGCACGATCGACAGGTTATATCGCCGCGCCCCATTTTCAGGCGTTTTATCATGAACTCATGAATCGCTACATGCGACCCATCGCTCGCTTACTATTTGCAGATGTTTATGGCTACGACACTCAAACCTTTGGGTTTTCGATTCAGTATCAGCCCACAGGTGACACATCGCTGCAACTCCATACTGATGCATCAGCAGTGACGATAAATATCAACTTAAATTTGATAGATGAACCCTTTACAGGGTCAGAAGTCGATTTTGTCGATCGTCATTTAGGTCAGAGTAAACAAGCCATCTTTGAGCCTGGCATGGCGATTATTCACCGAGGCAATGTGCCACACGCAGCCCATCCTATTACCAGTGGCACACGCACAAACATGGTGCTGTGGCTGTATGGTGATAATATGCAAGTGCCGCGTGGTGTCGGACTTCATAGTGATATTGATGCCAATCAACGATGGACAGTGCCACACAGTCAACCCGATCGTTTTGCACCATTCTAAAGTTCGTCTATCAGTCGATTGCTAGTTGATGAGTAGTAGCAGCTGATTAATCTAACTGATCCGCTGTCTTTAGATAACACCTTATTCAGCAGATACTGAAACTCATATGACTTTCAAAAATATATTGAAAGTGTTTTCGCTGGTCGCTACTGGTTACAGGTAATCAGATTGATTATTATAAACCCTGATCGAAAACATCGAATAAATAACACGGCTTTAAAAATAAACCATTTAAAAATAAATAAGGATAAAAAATGAAAAAGACTATTTTAATCACAGGCAGTACCGATGGTATTGGTAAATTGGCCGCTATCAAACTCGCACAACTGGGTCACAATATCTATCTGCATGGTAGAGATACCAATAAGCTTGCCGATGTGATTGCAGAAGTCAAAACCGCTGCAACCCAAGCCAATCAGCAAGTAGACGTTGATGGCTTCGTGGCTGATTTTGCGTCGTTAACCGATGTTCAGCATATGGCTGATGCAGTAACAAGCAAGTTTACAGCTGCCGGAATACATTTGGATGTACTAATTAATAATGCGGGCGTGTTCAAAGTAGCAAACGCTCAGACTGAGACAGGGTTCGACGTGCGCTTTGTGGTGAATTACTTTGCCCCTTACCTATTAACCCAAGCGTTACTACCGTTAATGAGTGCATCAGCGGTCAAAGAATCTAACGACACACTTAGCGATAGCATGCCTGCCCGTATTATCAATTTAAGCTCGGCAGCGCAGCAAGTCGTATCACCCAAAGCCATGGCTGGGCAGAAAAAACTGCCTGATCAAGACGCCTATGCACAGAGCAAACTGGCATTGACCATGTGGAGTATGGCACTGGCTGAACAGGTAGCAAGCGATAACATCAACGTGATCGCCGTCAACCCCGGCTCATTACTCAACACCCGCATGGCAAATGAGGCTTATGGCCAGCACTGGTCTCCAGCAGACAAAGGCGCTGATATCTTAGTAGCACTTGCCGTTGCCGATGGATTTGCATCTGAGACAGGTCGATATTTCGATAATGACATCAAAGACGGTGAGCATGGTGATGAGAGAGGCGAGTTTGGCACACCTCATAGCGATGCCCTGAATAAAACAGCCATTGCCAAGCTCATGCAACACACCCAACAGATATTAACGCCCACACTATAATTTTTATTCCATACCCACAAACAAACATTTAGGACTACGACTATGAAAGCAATCGGATATCAAGACAACTTACCCATCAATAACGAGATGGCATTACAAGACATCACGATAGACAAACCTGTAGCCTCAGGCCGTGACGTTTTGGTCGAAGTAAAAGCCATCTCAGTCAACCCTGTGGATTATAAAATCCGTGAATCAAGACCAGCACCAAAGGATGAGTTTGCCGTTATTGGCTGGGATGCTGCGGGTGTGGTCACTGCCGTTGGCGAAGATGTTAGCTTATTTTCAATAGGCGACCGCGTCTATTACGCTGGTGATTTGACCCGCTCAGGAAGCAATGCCGAGTACCAATTGGTTGATGAGCGTATTGTAGGACGTATGCCAGAATCACTGTCATTTTCTGAAGCCGCCGCCCTACCTACCCTTAACCACCATCACAGCGTGGGAGATGTTGTTTGATCGTTTGCAAGTGCCCGTTGCTCCTAGCGAAAATTCTGATGATACAAAAACGACGGAAAGCCGACCAACTATTTTAGTGGTTGGCGCAGCAGGTGGTGTGGGTTCAATCATGACTCAGTTGCTAAAAACCAGAACACAAGCCGTCATTATTGGCACTGCCTCACGAGATGAGAGCGTGAATTGGTTAAAAACGCTAGGCGCAGACTATGTGATTAATCATCATAATCCATTATCAGACGAGCTGAAAAAAACAGGCATTACTGAAGTAGATTATGTGGTGAGCCTTAACAACACCGAAGAGCATTACGCTGAAATCATCAAATGCCTAAAACCTCAAGGCAAATTGGGACTCATTGATGACCCTAAAGCCTTAGATGCCAACGCATTGAAACTAAAAAGCTTGAGCCTGCATTGGGAGTTTATGTTTGCCCGCTCGATGTTCAACACGCCTGACATGATCGAGCAGCATCATTTGCTAAACCAAGTGGCCACCATGATTGATGCTGGCAAGCTAAAAACTACGGTGGCTCATGAACTGGGGGCGATTACTGCTAATAACTTACGCCATGCCCATCAAATGCTAGAGAACAGAGAAGCTCACGGTAAAATCGTACTTGAAGGCTGGTCTGACAACACTTAGAACAATAATATACTCATATCAAAAGCTGGCTAACAAACTGAAGCCAGCTGCACTTAAGGACTATTATGAAAACCATTAACGCAGCGCTAAACTGGCGTTACAGCACCAAAGTATTTGATGCGAACAAAAAAATATCTGCTGAAGATTTTGAGCAAATAAAAGACATGTTACAAATGAGTCCATCAAGCACCAATATTCAGCCATGGAGCTTTGTGATTGCAGATGATGACGCAGGCAAAGCACGTATTGCCAAAAGCACTCAAGGGGCCTTTCACTTTAATACACCTAAAGTAATAGATGCCTCACACGTGGTGGTTTTTTGTACTCGTATCCATGCCGACGATGAATACATGCAGGCGGTGTTAGAAAAAGAAGATCAAGATGGTCGCTATGCGCAGCCAGAATTCAAAGCACAGATGCATCAAGGTCGCCAATTGTTCTTAGATATGCATCGCTTCGATACCAAAGATGAGCCACACTGGCTTGCCAAACAGGTATATCTCAACATGGGCGGAGTACTATTGGGCAGCGCGCTTTTGGGTATTGATACCGTACCCATGGAAGGTGTTGACTTACAGGCACTTGATACAGAGTTCGACTTGCGTAGCAAAGGATATTCTGCTGTGGCAGTGGTATCGTTTGGGTACCGCAGTGATGAAGATTTTAATGCCAAGATACCTAAGTCACGCTTGAGTGAAGAAGCTATTTTCATTAAGGCTTAACCATTCATAAAAGTAAGCGTAAACATTATAAGCCAATACGTTTTTCATCGTATTGGCTGTGTTTAATCTGAGACTTATCAAACGGTCAATAAGCGCAATTTCGTGTTATCTCAAACCTAAAAATGCCATTAATATCGTTGTGATATTAATGGCATTGCACTGATAAAAACGTTGGATTTTTCTCTTACTTAAATCAAACTAACGCAAATTATCCACCACGGCAAGCATAGCTACTAATGACGCTTCACCTAGTTTAGCAGAGCGCTCTGGTGACCAGCCCATCTCGTCATCAGGCAGATTATCATTATCTTTAAATGGCATCTCTAATGTATTAGCAAGGCAATCAAAATGCTCAGCAACCCAATTAGTTGCAACGGTCATATTGGCAGTACTCGGTGCATCAATCTCATAGCCCACTTCAGACTGAAAATCAGCACTGGCCAGCTTAAATACGTCTGAAAATCTATCACGTAAATGTGCGAGACGGTCACTATAACTGGGTGTCCCTTGAGATCCAGCAAGGAACACATACGGCAGTGCCTCATCACCATGCACGTCATAAAAGAGATCAACGCCGGTTTCTTTCATTTTATTAATCACATGAAATACTTCAGGGCTTTTCTCTAAGCTTGGGCTTTCCCATTCACGGTTTAAATTGGTTCCTACCGCGTTAGTACGCAGGTGTCCGCGCACGCTACCGTCGGGATTCATATTAGGAACGATGTAGAAGTTTGCTTTGTCTAGTAACTGTTTGCCTGTCGCATTATCACTGTCTAACAAGCTGTACAATAAACCCTCGACCAACCATTCAGCCATCGTTTCACCAGGGTGCTGACGAGCGGTAATCCATATATTACGCTTATTTACATCACTATTACTGTCACCATCACCAATTTTAACTAGCGTCAAATCGCGCTTATCAAGCGTTTCGCCTAAGTGCTCTAACGTTACCAATGGGTGCGTTTGCACTGCCGCCAATAAATCTTGATGGCGCTCATAGCTGTAGGGCGCAAAATAAGCAATTTGAATGGTTTCGCATTCTAGCTCTGCTACGATGGTTAATTTACCCTCTTTATAAGAGGTTGGCAGACGAAACCATTCCTGACGATCGTACGAAGCAACCGCTTGGTAATTATCCCACCCTTCCAGATAAGAGGCCTCACCGGCATTCATAATATTGAGAACGTACTGCTCGCCTATCTGACCAGACAGACGAAAGTTAAACCATTGAAAAAACTCTTCGCCAACGTCTGGACGAATTGCTAATTGAATGTCGTTTTTATCGTCTAAATTAATAATATCAATATTACCTGCGTCGAAATTAGCCGTGATATGCATAGTCTTTCCTTAATAAATTATTATAGTTATGCCTTAAAAAGCATGTAGTCAATCCTCTATAAATTGGATACGGTGTCAGTCTCGCTTAGTCTACTAATTGTATAGTCAAATCCATATAAATTCGCTACATCGTCATCCTCGCTAAGCATACTAATGTATAACTTGCACTCGGTTTCCTTGTATCAAAATTATTTGAATTCAACTATAGTACTTTCACTCAGCTCCCTTGTATCCAAATTATATTGAACCGACTATATAAAGATGTAATAGAGTGCGCCAACCTGTTTCGCTCTAGCAACGCCATCAAATAGTTTACTTCCAATCGCTTGGTTCTACCAGTTAGATAACGTATTCGTCGCTATTTCTAACCCAAATACTAAACAACCGTTTTCAGACTGACCTTATCACCCAATGACTGCATGACTGCTTCTAATTCGATTCAACGCTGTCACTCTATCTCTTTTTGGTCATGGCAAATTCTTTTTCAAGTTATAAATTTACCAAGCCCACTACGCTTTTAGCATCGCTCAGAATCTGCAAGATGACAATATTGTCATTTTGCAGTCATGCTCCTGTCAGAAACTTTTATTTATACTTTAGACAGATTCAATAACTTCAACTATCGATACTATTATCAAACCAAAAAAGGATTAATTATGTGGTTATCTAAATCAATCGTAGCATCCGCTATTGCCTTAGTTGTTTCAACCTCTGCTATGGCACATGATCCAAAAATGCATGCTGAAAAAGATCAGATGAATTGTGAAAAAATGGAAAAGCACATGCAGATGATGGAAAAAATGGATCATAGCAAGATGGATATGAACGATCCATCAATGAAAGCAATGATGGCCAATATGGAAAAAATGAAAGCGATGTATAAAAAACACTGTGTTACCAATAACAGCTCTTCTTAAGAAATAACTTTGTTCAACACTCATCATGACTTAGTCGATTTTATTCATTAGATAGTGGTGAGTGACAAAATAGTTTTTTTGGATGAACGTATGAAATTTTTATTGGGCGTAGTATTCACTATTGTAGCCATTGTAATTGGCATTTTTGTTGTTATCACAAGTGGTATCGTCAACGTTGGTGCTGATCAGAAACACAGTCCAATCGTCTACAACTTGTTAGAAACCGCTCGCAATCGCTCAATTCAATGGGCAAGTAAAGATATCCTGGTTCCAGATTTAAAAAAGGTAGAAATGATAAGCTCAGGTGGCGCAGACTATAAAGATATGTGTGCAGGCTGTCATTTATCACCCGGTACCACAAGTACAGACTTGAGTAACAACCTCTACCCAAAACCGCCAAACTTTACCAATGCAGATATCGTTGATCGCTATCAAAGTGAGGCTGGTGCAAGACAAGGATTTTGGGCCATCAAACATGGCATTATGGCTTCTGGAATGCCAGCTTGGGGCGCCTCTCATAATGATGACAGAATGTGGGCGATGGTGGCTTTTATCAGAGAGTTACCCAAACTGAATACGGATCAATATACGATGTTGACCACTAGATTCGATGACGAGATATTAGATATGTCACTCACTGACGCGACTATGGCACACTGAGCAACATAGATTAAAACCCTTGTTGCTTTGACCATACACAGAGTCAAATCTATTAGATATAAGAACTCTAAATACAAGACTTCTAAGTACAAGGTCTCTAAGTACAGAGTCTCTAAGTAAAAAGCTGCTAAATAAAAAATGTCTATGCCATATAAAGTGATGCAGCTTAACAAAGATGGCTCAACAGCCATTTATGCAACCATTGACTCACCGCAGCAGCAAATATAGTTTGATTAAA
>NZ_JBVFXW010000037.1:0-29757 GCF_055522395.1 Psychrobacter sp. TPE 89C | reverse complement strand
GCTTCTTCACAAAAATATGTTTCTAGCGTTTTATCATGAGCAGATAATACTTTTGAGATTTTAATAAATAAAAAGGCTCTATCAGTTTTTTTCATATGATAGGATTTTGACTTTATAAACTGTGCAAGTTTTTCTTTACCGTACTTAAAGTAAAACTCTAAAACTAATTCGGGAAATTTATTAGCATCATAATCCAATAAATTCTCTTCATAAGCGATATCATAACCTTGTAGCTTATTTATCTTTTTTTCAGACAAAAGATAATCTAGTTTTTTCTTGAATAAATCTACTAATTCGAAATACTCTTTATCTTTCGTTCTATTTCCCTCTTTAAGGAGCATTTCTATAATTACCTCTAATTGATCTAGATCTCTTAGATGGTAATTACTCCATGCATATGCTTTTAGGTTTCTTTTGTTAGGCTTCAACTTAACAGACATACCCATTAAGGTTTTATAAAGATTAATATTCTGTTCTTTAACCTTAAGTGCATTATCATAAACTATATTAGATTTTTCTTTATTTGAAACGTCGTACCATTCCAGAAATTCTGTGACACCTAATAATCCATGCTTTTTATGTATGGTTATTAGTAATTTATTAAGTGGAATAGACTTAAGGGTTTTTTCGTAATTTAACTTCGGTTTTTTCCGAGTCTGACGGCTCTTAGCATCTTTTCTCAAATGATATAATTTCAGAGGTAACGTTAACGCTCCTTCAACCGTTTTAGCATCGATCAAGGCTTTACCTAAGCGGTAAGATATAGTTTGATATTCATTTTTAGCCGTCTTCTCATTTTTCATTTACATTACTCTTAAGTCTGGTTTTTTAAATAATGCCTACAGCATCTATAACTGCTACGCTATTTTTCAATGGCTCCTTTTTAAACTCGTTATGAGCAACCAAAATACCAATAATATCTGCTATTTCCATAGCTTCTGCTAAGGAAACAAGCTTACCTGACTCTAAAGCTTTTGGTAGTGTTTCAATATTAGGCTCAACTAATAGAATATTAGCTGACTGGTTTTCAAGCATTTTTTTAGCGATAGTGACTGCTGGACTTTCGCGTAGATCGTC
This sequence comes from Psychrobacter sp. TPE 89C, assembly GCF_055522395.1. NCBI lineage: Bacteria > Pseudomonadati > Pseudomonadota > Gammaproteobacteria > Moraxellales > Moraxellaceae > Psychrobacter > Psychrobacter sp. TPE 89C. The sequence goes on along the minus strand of NZ_JBVFXW010000037.1, from coordinate 28,680 downwards.
AATATCTGGTTTGAACGCAAGACCCAATAGTGCTACTGTCGGCTTTTCAACACCCTGAGACTTTAATCGATCGATTTGATCATTGATCTTACCAATGACCCAGTTAGGTTTATTATCATTTATTTCACGCGCTGATCGAATGATTTTAGCCTCTTCAGGGTTTTGATTGACGATAAACCATGGATCCACTGCAATACAGTGACCGCCTACGCCTGCACCTGGCTGTAAAATATTAACGCGTGGATGACGGTTTGCTAGTTCGATTAAATCCCAAACATTGATGTCTAGTTTATCAGAGATAATAGACAACTCATTGGCAAAGGCAATGCTCACATCACGAGAGGCATTTTCTGTCAGCTTTGCCATTTCAGCAGTACGAGAGTTTGTCTCTAATAAGTCTCCTTTTACGAAGATACGATATACTTCTTGTGCTTTTTTGGTCGACTCTTTAGTCATACCACCAATGATACGATCGTTTGAGATCAGCTCTTCTATGACTTTACCTGGTAATACACGCTCTGGGCAGTAAGCAACAAAAATATCAGCTTCGTTATCAGGCTCATGATATTTTGGAAATGTTAAGTCAGAACGTTCTTTAGAAAGCCATTCAACCATCTTCTCAGTGGCACCAACTGGTGAAGTGGATTCTAATATTACTACGTCACCTTTTTCTAAAAGCGGTGCCAATGCTTTACTGACAGCTTGGATATAAGATAAATCAGGCTCGTGGTCATCACCTTTAAAAGGTGTTGGTACAGCAATAAGATAGGCATCTGAATGTACTGGGGTAAGGCTAGCTTTGAGAGTACCTTTACCTACCGCTTGTTTGACGATTGCTTCAAGACCCGGCTCTACAATGTGAATTTTTCCTTGATTGATCGTATCCACTGCATGCTGATTGATATCAACACCAACAACATTAGCGCCGTGATGTGCAAACATAGCTGCTGTTGGTAAGCCGATATATCCTAGACCAAAAACACAAATATTCTTCATTTTTACCTCATTTAATCTATATATGTTTAGTTAGCTACTTTGAAGATTCTGAATCGTTAAAAAAGCTAACGATAGTATCTGATATGCGTTGTGAGGCTTTACCGTCACCGTATGGGTTATGTGCTTCACTCATTTTTAAATAGAGTGCTTCATTTTCTATAAGATTACTAACTTCAGTGACTATAGTAGCGTGATGAGTACCTACTAGCTTAACAGTACCAGCCTCAACGGCCTCTTGGCGTTCAGTCGTTTCTCTCATTACTAATACTGGAATACCAAGTGAAGGTGCCTCTTCTTGAATTCCTCCAGAGTCAGTTAAGATAATATGACTGGTACTCATCAAATAAACGAATGGTAGGTAATCTTGCGGCTCAATCAGTTTGACGTTATCAAGACCCTGCAATAAGCGCTCAACAGGCTCTTTGACATTGGGATTCAAATGTACAGGATAAACAAATTCGTAATCTGGATATTTTTGTGCTAGCTCTTGAATTGCCTGACAAATTGATTCAAATCCATCACCAAAATTCTCTCGACGATGCCCAGTAATTAATACCCGACGCTTATTGAAATCCAGTTCTGAAAATCGCTGCTGTAAATCTTTCCTGAGAGACTCACTGGTTTCCAATTTATCTTTGACACCCAATAGTGCGTCAACTACGGTATTACCAGTGACATAAATGAATTCAGGGTTATTATGTTCATCATACAGATGCTGAGCCGCTGTTTTAGTTGGTGCAAAATGTAGCTTAGTAATGATACTAGTTAGCTGTCTGTTAGCTTCTTCTGGCCATGGAGAGTAAATATTATAAGTGCGAAGTCCTGATTCTACATGTCCAATAGGTATTTGCTGGTAAAATGCTGCTTGAGCACCACATAACGTGGTTGAGGTATCACCATGAACTAATACTAAATCTGGTTTACACTCTTCTAGAATAGGTTCAAGAGCCATTAACATTCTTGAACTGGCTTGCGTCAAACTTTGTCCTGACTTCATAATATCCAGATCATAGTCTGGAGTTATTTCAAATAGCGACAGTACCTGATCAAGCATTTCACGATGTTGTGCTGTCACACAAACTAATGACTTGATATTAGGGTTCGCTTCTAAAGCTTTCACCACTGGTGCCATTTTGATGGCCTCTGGACGAGTGCCAAAAATACTTAGTACTTTTATCATAAATTCCTCCTATTAATATTAACACTAATACTGTTTGTAAAATAAATTATAAGCTTATGACATAGCCGTTAGGACTCATATTTCGCTAATGCCACGTGTCTTGGCACATCTCAATGATATCTAATCTAGCATCCCACCCTAATAAGTCTTTTTCTTCATTGGCATTTGCAGAACAGCTATTAATATTACCAGCATGACGCTCCGTAAACTGATAAAGAATAGATTGTCCAGACACTTCAGAAAAAGCATTAGCTAACTCTAATACAGAGGTGCCTTCACCAGATACTAGATTAATAGGTAAAAAGCCTACTGACTTTTCTACATTCATTCTAATATTATTTGAGCTCAATTACTGCTCTAAATGGGTTAGCGCGGCTACATGGCCTTATACTAAATCAGTGACACAAAGTTACGTACACCCATACCATCTACGGTAGGACAATCATTGCCAAAAATGTTGAGCTTCTCAAGTTTACCGATTGCTAATCTCAATATATAGAGCATCAAGTTATTACATATTATTAAGGTTTTCAAAAATCTACCCTAATGTGTGTGCTCCTACTAGATTTAAGTACCTAAGAACTATTGAATTTTATCTCTTATCGGATACAAATAAGTCTTCTATCATATGTTCTACAATAAGTTTATTTTAGCCATTAGGATTAGTATAAGCACGCGGCGAATTTTCAGAGTCCCTATAAACAGTTGCAAAGGGTAAACAAATGAAATTTCTAACGCCATCTTCTAGTAAAACAATAGTATCACTAACATTGTTATCATAATACAGGAGTAACTTAGCAACAGGTTTACCAACGGCTTTGAGGCTTACAAAATGAATCACACTAAAAAGCCGATGTGTGGCAAACATTTATTCGAGTGGGTCAACATTTCAGATATCACCTTTGACAGACTCAATCGGTTGCCCAATGAGAGTGGAGACCCAATTAATTGCTTCATAGCTACTATTGGATAAGTTGTCATACGCATCGACATCGTAGCCTGTTTCATGCAGTACAGATGTGAGTACCAATATATTTAGCACCACCAGTTACTAATATTTTGTTTTCTATGAGATTGTCAGAGATAAAAAAACACCCCATTGTAGGGGTGTCTTCATCATATTTCAATGTAGTTTTGGTAGTTACTTAATAGACTTATGCCTATCTTACCAGCCAGTAACTTCTTTTAGCTTCTCACCAAGCTTAGATGGGTCACGTGTATACGCGATACCAGCATCTTCAAACGCTTTGAATTTTTCTTCAGCAGTACCTTGACCACCAGAGATGATAGCGCCAGCATGGCCCATACGCTTGCCTTCTGGAGCAGTAACACCAGCGATATAACCAACAACTGGTTTAGTTACATGGTCTTTGATATAAGCAGCAGCTTCTTCTTCAGCAGTACCACCGATCTCACCGATTAGGATGATAGCTTCAGTTTGTGGATCAGCTTCGAACAATTTCAATGCATCAATCTGGTTCATACCAGGGATAGGATCACCACCGATACCGATACAAGTTGACTGACCAAAACCAAGCTTAGTTGTCTGAGCTACGGCTTCATAAGTCAATGTACCAGAGCGTGAGATGATGCCCACTTTACCTGGCTGATGGATATGGCCTGGCATGATGCCAATTTTGCACTGACCCGGAGTGATAACACCTGGGCAGTTAGGACCAACTAAACGCACATCGCCCGCTTCTTCAAGATAGCGTTTTGCTTTTAGCATATCGATAGTCGGTACGCCTTCAGTGATCACTACGATCAATTTAACGCCAGCATCGATTGCTTCAACGATAGAATCTAGTACGAATGGTGCTGGTACATAGATAACAGAAGCGTCAGCTTGAGTCGCTTCCATGGCTTCTGCCATGGTATTAAATACTGGTAGGCCTAGATGCGTTTGACCGCCTTTGCCTGGCGTTACGCCGCCGACTACTTTAGTACCGTATTCGATCGCTTGCTCAGAGTGGAACGTACCATTTTTACCAGTGAAACCTTGTACCAATACTTTGGTATCTTTATCGATTAATACACTCATTATTTATTCCTTGTATTCGGTTGTCTTGTAATAGTGACTCTTAGTACCATTTTTATTCAATATTAATGGGCAATTTTTATATAAAAGCCACTATCACGCGTTGACTACTATGCTTTGGTATTTATTGCTAAATACCAATCATTAAAGACTTAGGCTTTAACCGCATCGACAATTTTTTGAGCGGCATCTGCTAGGCCTTGAGCTGTAGTCAGCTTAAGACCAGACTCTTCTAGAATTTGTAAGCCTTTTTCAGCATTATTACCTTCTAGACGTACAACCACAGGTACTTGTACATCGACTTCTTTAACAGCAGCGATAATCGCTTCTGCAATCATGTCACAACGTACGATACCACCGAAGATGTTGATTAGAACACCTTCAACGCTGCTGTCTTCAAGAATGATCTTGAATGCTTCAACAACGCGATCTTTAGTTGCGCCGCCGCCAACGTCCAAGAAGTTAGCAGGCTTGCCGCCATACAATTTGATGATATCCATCGTTGCCATTGCAAGACCAGCACCGTTAACCATACAACCGATGTTACCTTCTAGGGCAACATAGTTTAGGTCAAACTCAGCAGCTTTAAGCTCACGCTCGTTTTCTTGAGTTTTGTCTTGTAGTGCTGCAATTTTAGGCAGACGATATAGTGCGTTTGAATCGATACCAATTTTGCCATCAACACAAACGATTTCGCCATTTTCACGAACGGCTAATGGGTTGATTTCCATTAGCGCAAAGTCGTTTTCAACAAATGCTTTATAAGCACCAGTCATCAATTTAACGAACTGGTTGATTTGCTTGCCTTCTAGACCAAGTTTGAACGCAACATCGCGCGCTTGGAAAGGCATTAGACCAACTAAAGGATCAACATGTACTTTAAAGATTTTTTCTGGTGTCTCGTTTGCTACTTCTTCGATATCAACACCACCTTCGGTTGATGCCATGAAAGTCACACGACGAGTCGCACGATCAACGACTGCACCAAGATATAGCTCAGTTTGTACTGGATACATATCTTCTGCAACCAATACGAAGTTAACTGGTTGACCATCAGCGTCAGTTTGGAAAGTAACCAAATTGGTACCGATTAGCTCTTCAGTTACTTGCTTAGCTTCTTCACGAGTTTTAACCAGCTTTACACCACCAGCTTTACCGCGACCACCAGCATGTACTTGCGCTTTAATAACCGCAATGTCAGTTGGCGTTTTATCAAAAGCAGCAGCAGCTTCGTCGCCACTATAGGCAATGATGCCTTCTTGAATCGGCAAACCATAGCTTTTTAACAGCTCTTTTGCTTGATACTCATGTAAATTCATTGATTGTATCCTTTATTTTTTACAATTAATAAAAAGTGAAAATGAGTGCGCATATATATTAGACATCCGTCTGGCGCACTCGTGACTGTAGTGATAGCTGTGACAGCGACACTACAGTCAGGTTATAAGTCAGTACTTATCAAACTAACTACTTATTTCTTACGCTTTTTGCGCTGAATGGCGTGAATAGCACGGCCATCAGCAGACAGAGCAGCTTCATGCACTGCCTCTGAAATAGTTGGATGTGCAAATGTCATCAGCTGTAAATCTTCGATACTAGAGACAAACTCCATCGCGATCATACCTTGATGGACTATATCACCAGCACCGGCAGAGATAGCATGCATACCTAACAGACGATCTGTTTTAGCATCAGCAACCACTTTCACAGAGCCTTCCGCTTCACTTTGAGCAAGTGCACGGCCGTTAGCTGCTAAGTTGAATGAGCCAGTTTTGACTTCATAGCCAGCTGCTTCAGCTTCCTGCTCAGTCATACCAACCCATGCGATTTCTGGATGCGTATAAATGACGTTGATGATAGTATCATAATTAACCTGAGGTTTTTCGCCATGAATACGCTCAACAGCCATCATGCCTTCTTCCATTGCTTTATGCGCAAGCATAGGGCCACGGACTAAGTCACCGATAGCATAAACGCCATCAAGGTTGGTTTTACACTGGTCGTTTACATCAATAAGACCACGTTCAGTCAACGTGATACCACTGTCATCACCAAGTAATTTTTCAGAGTATGCGCGGCGGCCTACACAAACAATAAGCTTGTCGAAGCTTTCGTCTGATGCTTCGCCTTTGGTCTCGCTGGTGACGACGACTTGATCGCCCTTGACCTCAGCATTGGTCACTTTGGTATCGACACGGATATCAAGACCCTGCTTCTTCAGCATTTTACCGGCTTCTTTTGCGATGTCTTTGTCAGCGGCTGCTAGGAAACTTGGAAGCGCTTCATAAACAACTACTTCCGCACCTAGACGACGCCATACTGAACCAAGCTCAAGACCGATAACACCAGCGCCGATAACACCTAGACGCTTAGGAACTTCAGTGAAATCAAGTGCACCCGTAGAGTCAACAATACGATCGCCGTCAGTTTTGGCAACAGGGATATCGATAGGAACAGAACCTGCTGCTAAGATAACGTTTTTTGCAGTGATTGTGGTTTCGCTTTCATCTGCAAGTGCAGTGAATTTGATTTGCTTGTCAGCGCCTTTACCATCAACCAATGTGCCCCAGCCTTGCAGCCAATCAACACCATTGCCTTTTAGCAAAGCGGCAACACCACCAGTCAATTGCTTAACGATGCCTTCTTTACGAGCAATCATTTTCTCGATATCGATGGCTACATCGCTAGTGCTGATACCATGCTCAGCAAGATCGTGCTTGGTCGCTTCATAGCGATGTGAGCTATCAAGCAATGCTTTTGATGGGATACAACCAACGTTCAAGCAAGTACCGCCAAGCGCTGGCTCACCTTTATAAACGCGTTTTTCGATACAAGCAACGCTCATACCTAACTGACCTGCACGGATAGCGGCTTCATAACCACCAGGACCGCCGCCGATGACGACTAAATCATAATTGTCTTTCATAGTACGTTCCTATTTTTAATTATCATTCTAATTGTAAATATCATTTAAACTGAGGATTATCTCGTTAATAAATAAGCGATGTTTTTGCTCAGTATGCTTCTACTTAATGGTCAATACACCATGTCAGCAAGATACTCTTATTTATTAATAAACAGCTAGTACCACTGTCTAGACTAAAGTTAAAAAGCTTGTATCAGCGGTTGCCAATACAAGCTTAGAAGCTTATAGGTCTAGTAGAAGCATGGCTGGATCTTCAACCAATTCTTTGATGGTTACTAAGAACTGTACTGCTTCTTTACCATCAATCATACGATGGTCATAAGAGAGTGCCAAGTACATCATTGGTAAGATTTCAACTTTTCCATCAACTGCCATTGGGCGGTCATTGATAGCATGCATACCTAGGATAGCAGTTTGTGGTGGGTTCAAAATAGGTGTAGACATCAATGAACCAAATACACCACCGTTTGAGATAGTGAAAGTACCGCCAGTCATGTCATTCAGACCAAGTTTACCTTTTTGAGCAAGGCCACCAAGCTCACGAATACGGCTTTCGACATCAGCCATGCTCATGCGATCTGTATCACGTAATACTGGAACAACCAAGCCGCGATCTGAAGAGACTGCAACACCGATATCATAATAACCATGATAAACGATATCGTCGCCATCTAATGAAGCGTTCACAGCTGGGAAGCGTTTGAGTGCTTCTGTTGCTGCTTTTACGAACAATGACATAAAGCCCAAACGTACGCCATGACGTTTCTCGAACTGGTCTTTATACTTAGCACGCATATCCATCAACGGCTTCATATTCACTTCGTTAAACGTCGTTAGCATCGCGGTATCTTGTGATGCTGACAATAGACGATTCGCTACTGTTTTACGTAGGCGCGTCATTGGAACACGTTTTTCAGTACGCTCACCTGTTGATTCAGCAACTGGACGACCGCTGTCAGATTTGATGCTGCTGTCAGATTTTAGTGTTGGGTTAGCCATGTCAGTTTTGGTCACACGACCGCCACGACCACTGCCTTCAACTTCTTTAGGATCTACGCCGCTTTCTTTCGCTGCTTTGCGAACTGCTGGGCTCTGATCTTTATGATCCGCATCATTGCTATCGCTTTTAGCAGCTGCTTGTACTGGCTCGCCGCCATCTGCTGCTTGTGCTGGCTCTGCTGGTGCTTCTGTAGCAGTATCTGCACTAGCGCTTGCACCTGCTTCAAATTGAGCGATAAGCTCATCAGACAAAACAGTATCATCAACTTGCTTGACGATTTTGGTCACAACACCGTTGTCAGGCGCTACAACTTCTAATACGACTTTATCAGTTTCGATTTCAGCCAATAGGTCATCACGGTTAACTTGCTGACCTTCAGTAACATGCCACTCAACGATTGTACCGTCGGCAACCGATTCTGGAAAAACGGGGGCTTTGATATCAGCCATCGATATACTCCTTAGATTTGGATATTCATATTTGTTATTAAGTCGTGATAAACAGTCAGTGCCATCTTGGATAGCGATCTTAGATAATACTATCTAGATTTTATTACAGCATACTGACTGTTATCGCCTGATTCATTTGCATTCAATAATATGTTACTTAGACAACTCATCAACACTGATACCAAGACCGCCAGCGATTAACGCTTGCTGCTGTTGAGCGTGTAGTTTTGGTGAACCTGTTGCAGGTGCTGCACTAGCAGGACGTGCCACCGGCTCCATGACTTTCGCCTTGGTTGGGTGCGGTACGACAATACGGTACATATGCGGTGCTAAGTAATACCAAGCGCCTTGGTTAAGCGGCTCTTCTTGCGTCCATACGATCTCAGCCAAGTTGCTATACTTTTCAATCTCAGCCATCAAACGCTGCTCTGGCAACGGATAAAGCTGTTCGATACGAACGATAGCTACATGATCTAAACCTAGTGCACGGCGCTGCTCAAGCAAGTCATAATAAACCTTGCCGCCACATAGCACCATACGAGTCACTTTGTCTGCGTTGTGATCGTCCATCTCTGAAATGACGGTTTCAAACTTACCATTGGCAAGCTCTTCCAGATTTGAAGTTGCTAACTTATGACGTAGCAAACTCTTCGGTGACATAACGATCAACGGCTTACGAATAGGACGTACCGCTTGACGACGTAGTGCATGATAAATCTGTGCTGGAGTCGTCGGCGTGATAACTTGCATGTTGTCTTCAGCACATAGCTGTAAGAAACGTTCAAGACGCGCAGATGAATGCTCAGGGCCTTGACCTTCAAAGCCATGTGGTAACAGCATCGTTAGACCACAAACACGCTGCCACTTAGTTTCACCACTTGAAATAAATTGGTCGATAACAACCTGTGCACCGTTGACGAAATCACCAAACTGCGCTTCCCAAACGACCAATGCGTTAGGGACAGTCGTTGCATAACCATATTCAAAGGCTAGCACTGCTTCTTCTGATAGCAATGAGTTATAAGTTGCAAAACGAGCTTGATCTTCACTCATATGAGCCAATGGCACATACATGCTGCCGTCATTGATATTGTATATTTCACTATGACGATGTGAGAACGTACCACGGCCTACATCTTCACCAGTAATACGTACCAATACTTTATCGTTATCGACCAATGAAGCATAAGCCAATGTCTCAGCTGCACCCCAGTTCAATGGCTCTTCGCCAGTTTGCATAGCTAGGCGCTGCTCGACTACTTTTTGAACTTGGCGTTGTAGCTTGTAGCCCTTTGGCATTTCGGCCATACGGCGTCCGTAACCTTTTAGGACTTCGATATCGACGCTGGTATCCCACTCATCGACCAAATCATGACCCAAATAAGGAGTCCAATCTACGAATAAGCCCTCATTCGGCTCATTAACCAATGAGTTGGCAACATAGTCACCACGATCTAAAGACTCTCGATACTCATCTTCATACTGCTTTTCTTGATCGGCATTCAGGATGCCTTCTTTGATAAGCTGCTGTGCATAAAGCGTACGAGTAGTTGGTAACTTTTTGATGACAGCATACATAAGTGGCTGCGTCGCTGATGGTTCATCAGCTTCGTTATGACCATTACGACGATAGCAGAACAGATCAATAATGATGTCTTTCTCAAACTCATGACGATAATCTAATGCCAATTGAGCTGCGAATACGACTGACTCTGGATCATCACCGTTCACGTGTAAGATAGGCGCATGTACCATTTTTGCCACGTCAGTACAATATTCAGTTGAACGAACATCTTCTTGACGGCTAGTGGTAAAGCCTACTTGGTTGTTGATAACGATATGTACAGTACCACCAGTGGTATAAGCACGAGTTTGTGACATCTGGAAGGTTTCTTGAACAACGCCCTGACCAGCAAAAGCAGCATCGCCATGAATGACGATTGGTAGTACTGAATTACCGCCTTTATTGTCTAAAAGAGGTTGGTCATTACGACGCACCTGACGGGCACGTACTGAACCTTGCAATACTGGCGCAACGATTTCAAGATGTGACGGGTTAAAGGCCAAAGCCAAATGAGCTTCGCCACCTGGCGTCATCACATTAGATGAGAAACCATTGTGATATTTAACATCACCTGAGCCTTTTTCTGGCTGTACCTTACCATCGAACTCGTCAAACAAGTCCGCAGGGTTTTTGCCTAAGATGTTTACTAATAGGTTTAGGCGTCCACGGTGAGCCATACCAATGACCATCTCTTTAGTGCCATAACCGCCAGCACGTTGGATGATTTCATTGATAGCAGGAATAAAGCTTTCACCGCCTTCTAGACCAAAACGCTTAACACCCGTATATTTACGTGCTAAATACTTTTCTAGGCCTTCAGCTGCTGTAAGACGTTTAAGAATAGATATACGTTTTTCTGTATCAAATTTGATATGACCTAGGTTGCTTTCTAGATATTTTTCCATCCAGCGTTTTTCTACACTGGTGGTTACGTGCATGTATTCGACACCAATGTGGCGGCAATAAACACGCTCCATAATCTCAATGATTTCACGTAAAGGTGCTGAATCTTTAGCGATACTTAGATCATTGGTAGGAAATACGGTATCAAGGTCAGCTTCTGAAAGGTTATGGTAAGCGAGGGTTAAATCTTCTACTTCTGCACGTGATTCTAAATTTAATGGATCGAGACTAGCACGGCGATGACCACGGCGGCGATAGGCTGAAATCAGCTGCTGTACACCCATTTTCTTTGGGTTACCACCATCTACTAAAGCATTGGAGGCTGAGCTGGTCGCTTGGTCGCTACTCTGGCCTGCAGTCTGATTGCGAGCAAGCAATAAAAACTGATCTTTGATAGCGTTATGCGGTGCATCATTCGGCGATTTGTATTGTGCAAAATACGTTTGCCACTCGTTATCGACGCTACTAGGATCATTCAGATATTGCTCATAAAGAGCTTCTATGTACTGGGCGTTATCAGCGGCCAGTTCTGTATGTCCCGAGCCTTTTGCTTCTTTAGTTATACTATTCATAATAATCGTCTATTTGATAGATAAATGAATGGAATCGTGCTTATTATTGTGTAATCTGTCGTACGTTAAGTGCTGTCGCCTGCAATGTTTATATTAGCAGTACAATTATTTGTGAACGTCCAGTTTTCTTATCTGGCTCGTTTCACAAAATTAATTTATATATACTACTATTAGCCATAACCAATTTGTTGGTGAAAAACCATCAATAAAATATCAACATTTTGACTGATAATTTTCACTACAATTTTTTGTTAATTCTGACATATTACAGCTTTTCAGCCAAACATACACTGCTGTATAGAGTAGCACGCCTATATTTTAGGCCATAGTTTGTTTGTTCAATACTAGGTATTTAGGTAATGAATAACTATTCTCACCTTAGGCACTTCATATTGACCCTATTCTGTCTCAATAGGATATCTTGTTGGTATATTACCAGTAACGCAAACTATCGCTAACTGATATTTGCTCATCGCAATATCCTAACAATACAACTATGCACTATTCTAGCATTTAACGTAGCCAATATCTCTCGATGAATGCTTTTTACTACTGCCAATTATATAGATTGCTTGTGCATATATCATGCTTTCTTACATACGGCCAACGTATTGTTAGCACAGCCTTACCTTTAGTTATCGGTCGTTTTCCTCATCGCTACAACTTATTTGCATCTTAAGAAAAAACTAAACTCTCTCTCAGAGTCTAAATCATAAAAAACACCACCTAATATATTAGGTGGTGTTTTTCGTACTATAATCTGCAAAAAAACCATGCAATTATAAACGATTAACCGGCTTGGTCAATCAACATATTACGTAAATGACCAATTGCTTTGGTTGGATTCAGGCCTTTTGGACAAACTGATACACAGTTCATGATACCGCGGCAACGGAACAGGCTAAATGGATCGTCCAAACGAGCCAAACGTGCTTGAGTATCACCATCACGGCTATCAGCAACAAAGCGATAGGCATGCAACAATGCTGATGGGCCTAAGAACTTATCAGGGTTCCACCAGAATGATGGGCAGCTGGTTGAACAGCAAGCACATAGGATACATTCGTACAAACCATTCAGTTTTTCACGCTGCTCAGGCGATTGTAGGCGCTCTGTTGGCGGTGCTGGTTGGTCGTTGATTAAGTACGGATGCACTTTTTCATATTGCTCGTAGAATTGGTTCATATCGACGACCAAATCACGAACAACTGGCAGACCAGGCAACGGACGAACAGTTACTTTTTCTGGCAGGGTATTCATGTTGATTAGACATGCTAGACCATTTTTGCCATTGATGTTCATGCCATCAGAGCCGCAGATGCCTTCACGGCAAGAGCGACGGAAGGTCAGTGTTTCATCTTCCTTTTTTAGGCGTAATAACACGTCAAGCAACATACGATCTGAGTCTAACAACTCAACCGTATACGTTTGCATGCGTGGCGCTGCGTCCAGATCAGGATCGTAGCGATAGATTTCGATGGTGCGAGTACCTCGGCTCATAATGCTAAACTCCACACGTAGGTGATGGCGGGCATACAAAGATTGCAACAGGATAACGCTAACTATTAATCTGTACTGAGCAAAAATATCAAATACCGATTAATAGTGTGCTAGCGCTGGCAAGTGCATGTAGCTGGCGGTCACCTTTTTAATAAATTAATAAAGGATAAAACATTAACTCTGCTGCTGTATATCAGGCGCAACATCTAAGATTAATAGACGCGAACTTTTGGCTCGATATAATCAACCGTCAATGGGACTTTGCGAACTGGCTTATAAATAATGCGGTTGCCTTCAGAATACCATAAGGTATGCTTCATCCAATCGTGGTCATTACGGCCGTTTGGTGCATAGTCATCATCTTCTGGACGATCATAGTCAGAGACACTGTGGGCGCCGCGACTTTCATGACGCATCGCTGCTGAGATCATCGTCGCTTTGGCCACTTCATACAAGTTGGCAACTTCGAAAGCTTCGATACGCGCAGTGTTAAAGACTTGTGATTTATCAGCCAAATGAATCTGGTCGATTTTGTCACCTAGCGCTAAAATCTTCTCAACGCCTTCGTCCATCATTGCTTGGGTACGGAATACGCTAGCATGCATCTGCATAGCTGCACGAATCTCATCAGCTACGTCTTGAGCATTGTAACCTTCAGTAGACTGTTGCAACTTGTCCAAACGACGCATAGTGTAATCAAGCACACGAGGATCAAGTGGCTTGTAGTTATGGTCAGCGTGATGGAATTCATCAACGATATGCTTACCAGCAGCACGGCCGAATACCAATAGATCAAGTAGTGAGTTCGTACCTAGACGGTTGGCACCATGGACACTAACACAAGCACATTCACCGATAGCGTAAAGACCTTTAACGACATTGCCTTTCGTATATAGACCTTCTTCATCCGTACCCGCTTCTAGATCAGGCGTGATTACTTGACCATGAATCGTTGTCGGAATACCGCCCATCATATAATGAATGGTTGGAATAACTGGAATAGGTTCTTTAGTGATATCTACGTTGGCGAAGTTTTTGCCAATCTCGAATACTGATGGCAGACGCTTCATGATGGTTTCAACACCCAAATGCGTCATATCCATAACGATATGGTCGGCATTAGGACCACAACCACGGCCTTCTTTGATTTCTTGGTCCATAGAGCGTGATACTAGATCACGTGGTGCCAAGTCTTTTACGGTTGGTGCGTAACGCTCCATGAATGCTTCGCCATCTTTATTACGTAAGATAGCGCCTTCACCGCGGCAACCCTCGGTCAATAGTACGCCTGCACCATGAACGCCCGTCGGGTGGAACTGCCAGAATTCCATATCTTGTAATGGAATACCTGCACGAACCGCCATGCCAATACCGTCACCAGTATTGATATAAGCATTGGTGGAAGCTGCAAAGATACGGCCTGCACCACCTGTCGCTAGAACAGTAATCGGTGACTGGAATACAGCAATAGTACCGGTTTCTTGCTCAAGTGCGATGACGCCGTTGATGTTACCAGCTTCATCTTTAATCAAATCAAGCGCAATCCACTCGATGAAAAACTCAGTACCTTGCTCAAGGTTTTTCTGATATAGCGTATGTAGCAGTGCATGACCTGTACGGTCAGCAGCAGCACAAGCACGTTGAACGGCTTTTTCGCCATAGTTAGACGTATGACCACCAAACGGACGCTGATAAATCGTGCCATCTTCGTTACGGTCAAACGGCATGCCCATGTGCTCAAGCTCATAGACGACTTTTGGCGCTTCACGGCACATATATTCGATAGCGTCTTGATCACCTAACCAATCTGACCCTTTAACGGTGTCATAAAAGTGAAAGTGCCAGTTATCGTTACTCATGTTACCTAAGCTTGCACCGATACCGCCCTGAGCCGCAACCGTGTGCGAACGCGTTGGGAATACTTTGGTAAGGACTGCAACCTTCATACCTGCTTCAGCCAAATGTAGTGAAGCACGCATACCTGAGCCGCCACCACCAACGATGACTGCATCGTAGTTTAGGGTCTTAATATTACTAATGGTATTATCTTGTCTAGTTGCCATTACGGTTTTCCTAATGCCTGTTAATGCTTAGAATTAAATAAAAAAGCTGTATTAAGCGTCATCTCATTGCAGGGCCAAATGTCATATTTATTCGGCCATTGAACACAATTATTTAAGACGGTAACGTAAACAACTTTTAACCACTTAATTTGCATATCTATCGTTATATTGGGCTAATTTCATTTACTTTCAATTTGACTCAGCTGTCTTTAAATGACTGCTCAAGTCAGAAATTGCCCAATGCTATGACTATTATCGGCTATAACGGACGGCTTTGGAGTCATTCAGCAGCAAATAGTGCTGCTGAGTGCATCCGTTATTATTTATAGATAGTAAAGGTATAAATTATTGGTTAAACGGCAACAACACTGAAGCCACTACCCCAAAAAATCATGATACCCCAAAATAGAAATACTAAAATAGCGATAATCATCAATGACTGTAGCACTAAACGTAAACCTGCTGCGCTTGAGCCTAATTTGCCAGTAGTAATGTAATCAGTAAACACTGTCCACATTCCAACCCAAGCATGACCTGCTAGCGCAAGTACAGCTACTAAGCTAAATAAACGCATAGGCAAGCTAGTCATAAATGATGACCACTCAAGATAAGTGACGTCGCCATGGGTCAAAAAGAAACCCAGCAACACCACACTATAAACGGCTAAAACAACAGCGCTGATACGCTGGATAATCCAATCACGTGAGCCTGAGCCGGTCAGACCAGTAGCACTTTTTATTCCTGAATCATTTTTAATCATTAGAACATCACCCATACAAATGACGCGACAATTAGAATCGCTGCAATCACAAAACTGATATTAGAAGCGGCACGTCCAGATTTCAGCTCTTCGTTCATGCCCATATCAGCAAATAAGTGCTTGATGCCCATCACAAAGTGATAAGCGATCGCGGCAACAAATATCCAAGCCAAAAAGCGCACGAGTACGTTGTCAAATACGGTTGCAAAACTCTCAGGCGACGCCAAAGAATTCTGTAATAACCACAACATGACAGGAATAAGTAAGAATAAAATAATGCCAGATATACGATGCAAAATTGAGGCAATTGCAATCGGTGAGCGATTAACGCTAATCACTTGGCTTAAAGGCAGATCAATAGGTCGGTTGCTTTTCACAGCGGGCATCCTTTTTGCGGTTATACTCCTGTATCTGCTATCCACGCTTCGTATAAATGCTATACAACAGCGACGAGCAACACATGAGACGAATAAAGTAAGGAAGGGCTAGCTGACGTAGTTTAATTTGCGATAAAGTTAAAAGGCGAATATGTCTTATACGATCATTATAGACTATCAAACCTGACTCGTTGAATTGATACACCCTTTATTAACGAGCCTTCTACTTACGTTATGACAATAAGTACGAAGCATGGGATCAATCGATTAACTATTCTATTTTTACTGATTCCCATTAACAAAAAAAGATAACGCCATTGTGTCATCTCTATACGATCAATTTATTAAGGTAAACTTCACTGTTGGCTATCTAAAAATAGAACAGTTAACAAGAATATTCAAACGATAAGCTAGGTTTTGGTCTATAAACTGGTTGTCCAATCGTAACAAAATATGAGTAAAGCAATGCTTCACTGATTATTCCACTAAGATGATCGCTCAATATGCGCAAAGCTAGTGCCAGTTAAATCCCTCTAATTATAAAATGACTGGGCGCTAATTACAAATTTATCCCCTAAATATTGGTTATTAGAGATTAATTAACAAAAGGCTAGCTATTTGCAATATTAATTCATTAGTATTACCCACCCCTAACGAACCATAAATCTAAACCAAATGGTCGTTTGTTCATACTCTGTCTGTTTTATAGTTAATATGACTGAACCGTTAAACTTATAATATTGCTAAAAACGCTTTAATATTATAATGTTAATGATAATCATTATTTTCTATAAAGAAGCGGTTTAAAAGACAAATAGCTTACCAGACATATTTTGATACAAAAATTACAGTGAATAAACACGTCAAAACCATACTAATTGGCAGTGTTGACAGTAAAAGTCTTTTCAAATCATAGGGAATTGCTGCTAATATACTCTGCGTATTAAACGAGTTAGATGTATTTTGAGCATTTGACTGATGATGGCGCAAGGGTATGTGCCTGTAATAATCGACGACGCGAGGGTATGCGTCTGCAATAATTTTATTCTAACAAGCTAAAACAATGGAGAGCAATTTATGGCTGACACTAATGCCAAATTAACCGTAAATGGTAAAGAGTATGAATTTCCTATCATCGAAGGTACTTTAGGGCGCCCAGTTATCGATATTGCTGCTCTACAAGACTCAGGCTTTTGGTCTTATGACCCTGGTTTTAAAGTAACAGCCCCTGTGGAATCAAAGATTACTTATATTGATGGTGGTAAAGGCGAGTTATTACACCGCGGCTACCCTATCGATCAGTTAGCGAACAACGCTGAATATCTAGAAGTTGCTTACGCACTGATTCATGGCGATCTACCGAACGCTGAGCAAAAAGCAGACTTCTTTGAAAAAATCCGTAAACATACGGGTGTTCATGACCAATTACGTAAGTTCTTTGAAGGCTTCCGCCGTGACGCGCATCCGATGGCTATTATGGTCGGTGTCGTTGGTGCGTTATCAGCGTTCTATCATGAAAACCTAGATGTGAGCAATGAAGAGCATCGTGAAATCACTGCTATTCGTCTAATCGCTAAGATGCCAACACTTGCTGCAATGAGTTATAAATACTCACAAGGCGAGCCGTTCATGTATCCGCGTAATGACTTTAACTACGCAGAAAACTTCTTGTACATGATGTTTGCTACGCCTGCTGATGTTGATTATAAAACCAACGACGTCATCACTCGCGCAATGGACAAAATCTTTACTTTACATGCTGACCATGAGCAAAACGCTTCAACGTCTACTGTACGTTTGGCTGGTTCTACTGGTGCAAACCCTTATGCATGTATCGCTGCTGGTATCGCAGCCCTTTGGGGTCCATCACATGGCGGCGCGAACGAGGCCGTTCTTGAAATGCTAGACGAAATCGGTTCAGTTGAAAACGTACCTGCATTCATGGAAAAAGTGAAGAGCCGTGAAGTGAAGCTCATGGGCTTTGGTCATCGTGTTTACAAAAACTTTGACCCACGCGCACAAGTAATGAAAGAAACTTGTGACGAAGTACTTGCGGCACTTGGTATCAACGATCCTAAGCTTGAATTGGCCATGGCGCTTGAAAAGATTGCTTTAGAAGACCCGTTCTTCGTTGAGCGTAACTTATATCCAAACGTTGATTTTTACTCTGGTATTATCTTAAAAGCCATCGGTATCCCAACGTCAATGTTTACCGTAATCTTCTCACTAGCTCGTACTTCTGGTTGGATCAGCCATTGGTTAGAGATGCACAGCGCACCGTTCAAAATCGGTCGTCCACGTCAGTTATACACTGGCGAGTCGCATCGCGATTTTGTTAAAGTTGAAGATCGTAAATAGATAGAGATAATATTCTCTCAATAAAAAATCCCGCCATTGTGCGGGATTTTTTATTGCTTAGAAATTGTCTTGATTACTAGAAATATTTATTTAAATGATTCTAATGTCTGCTCGTACTTGGCAATCTGTTCATCGTATCCTTCAATCGTCTCATTGAACTTAGACATAAGCGACTCAAACTCTTTTTGTTGATCAATTTTCATCTGCTGCATATCAATGACTTGCTGGGCTTCTATTTGCTCCCAAACTTGATGCTGAATGATCAACCGTGCCAATGCTGGACTCTTGGCACTGACTCTCCCAGCAATTTCTGCGCTTTCAAACAACTGTGGCGCCAACGTCGCTATATTAATTAAAGTATTGATATCTTCTGCATTAAGCGGAGACGTCACAGGCTGATAAAGGGCATCCATCGCTTGCTGATAGCTGTCAATGATTTGATCTTCGATCATCATAGTAGGTTTACGTGGTTCAAGACTGATACGTTTTAAGACAGTTAAATCTCGCTCACCCACTTCTGTACTGGTATTGATATCAGCCGTAGCATCAACATTGCTATCTACAGCAGTAGTATCTACCGAATTAGTAGGTGCGGTGGCTGAAGTAGTGGGATCAGCTACGTTTTTATCACTGCCATCAATGACATCGCTAGTATTATCGGTCTTGATATTAGTATTGAGTAGCGAGTCTGTATTTTCTGAGGTATCAGCAACTTCCAGTGATTCATACTCTGCTTGTAAGCGGCGCTGTAACCCTTGCATCTGTGTGACGTAAATGGGCTGGAACTGCTTTATACGAGCAGCGGCCGCATCGCTTTGTGCCATTGGCTCACTGTCTTGAACATTTTCTGGATCACTGGTCTGACTGGCATCGACGACAGGCTGTGTATCTGACTGCTGCTGACAACCTGTCAATAAAATTATGCCGGTCAGTGTTGCCGCTAGCAGTGTTGAGGACGAGCGCCGTGGCTGAACACTCTCATTAAGAGAGTTGTCATAAGCCAAACGGTTATTCGCTTTATGGCTGGCACTCAGAGCGAGCTTTACTGGCAAAAATTTAAACATGAGTGTAAATATCCTTGTTAAAGCACAAATATTAAAAGCTATAGCTACCGTAGCAATCCTTTGCTAATTTACTTTTCTCAGAGTTATCGTGACCTTGTAAAGCACAAAGCATGCTTTATACTAATCCTTATCATATAGTCATTCCACTATAAAAGTATTACTGCTTTAACCTCATTTGAAGTATTAAACATACATCTGAATTCGGTTGCCTTGTACTACTTTAAAATTGAATCAGCTATAGTCACTATTTGTCTCTATAAAAAAATTAAATTGTGAACGAGTTATCTGTATTTTTTGTTTCGTCGATAGAGCTTATGACCAAAAATGGAATGCAGGCTTCCAAAGCTTGGCAGTCTTGCCCACGCCGATGACGAATAAAGTAATCCTGTACCATGCGTGCTTGCTGCTCGATACCATATTTAAGAAAGGGCTTCCCTACCTCAAGCACATAATCATAACGACGATCGATAACCGCACCGCGCACGACTTTCAAGCCTTGTTGTAGCTGCCAGACATGGGTCAGCTCATGTATCAACCAGCTTTGCTTACCTAGTGAAGCCTCGCTAAAATCTGTAATCCAATCTGCAGGATTAAAATATATATTGCCATTAGGGCTAACGGCATAATTTTTTAGCACCCACCAAGCAGTTTTAATCTGAACGTCATCAAGGTCAATGCTGTCACCGAATACTGAACGTGCTAGCGTCACCTCGCTCACAGTGAGTAAGCGTGATTGCTGCTGTGCACTGCGATATAAACATCGATTCAAAAAACGCTTAAATATCGATTGAGACGTCATCACTGTAATACCTTATGCTTGATAGGCCACTTCTAATAAATTATGCTTGGTGAGCTATGCTTATTGATACTGCTCATCAATATGACTGAACCGTTAATAGGGATAAAGTCTGAAAACCAAAGTGACTGGGACATAAGCTATACACTTAGCGAGCTTTGATTAACATAAGATTGCGTTAGCCTGTCGTGTAGACACATAGCAAATATAGTCGATTCAATTAGCCTATTTTTATTGCTAAGATCTAATGTTCATTTAAGGCCTAATATTCATCAATGCGAAAATCATGCCAAGCAGGTAGAAATGTTCAGCTTCAATAAAAATGATAAATATAGTGTGGTGTGTAGCGGTTTAGATGAACCCATAAAAACTTATCCATAACTGTTGTGACACGCGAATTGATAGCTGTTTAAACTGATAATAGAGAAGCCCTATGCCACCTAGCTTTCATGCTGATACTCCACTTGCTCAGCGCATGCGCCCAAACACGCTCAATGCCATTATCGGTCAAGAGCATTTGCTAGCAGCTGGTGCACCGTTACGCCGCTTGGTAGAGCAAGGGCATCTGCCATCTATTATCCTGCACGGTGAAGCAGGTATTGGCAAAACGACCATTGCTATGCTGCTTGCAGATGCCGTTGGTCGTCCCTTTCATGCGCTTTCCGCGTTGAATACTGGAGTCAAACAGTTACGCGAAGTATTAGACAATAAGGACTCACTGGTATTCGAGTCTCCTGTGGTGTTCATCGACGAGATTCACCGATTTAATAAGGCACAGCAAGATGCACTACTAGGCGCGGTAGAGTCTGGCGATATCACTTTGATTGGTGCTACGACTGAAAACCCCTCATTTAGTGTCAACAATGCCCTACTCTCACGTTGCCAAGTGTATCGTCTAGAACCTCTGATACCAGAGCAAATCAGCGCAGTATTGCAACGGGCGCTGTCGGAAGACAACGTGCTAAAAGAACTGACTGTCGACTTGCAAGCAAAAGACACTATCAGCCAACTGGCACATGGTGATGCTAGAAAAGCATTAAATTTATTAGAGCTTGCCATTCAAACGGCTGACCCTAAGCAATCACCGATAATCGTCGATGATGCATTGGTCGGTCGGGTAGCACAGACTGCACTGGTACGCTACGATAAAGATGGTGAGCAGCATTACGATATCGTCTCAGCAATGATAAAATCGGTACGGGGCTCTGACCCTGATGCAGCTTTGTACTGGATGGCTCGGATGCTAGTGGGCGGCGAGCCTGCGGACTTCATCGCGCGCCGATTGGTCATCTTAGCCAGCGAAGATATCGGCAATGCCAACCCTAATGCCTTACTTCTTGCTGATGCAGCACTACGCAGTGTGCAATCCATAGGTATGCCTGAGGCACGTCTAATTTTAGGTCAAGTGGTGGTTTATCTGGCGACCAGTGCCAAAAGCAATAGCACATATAACGCGATCAATGCTGCGATGGCGTTGGCAGAAAAAGATGCCTCTCCTGTGCCGCTACATCTACGTAATGGCGTGACCAAGCTGATGCGACATCAAGGTTATGGTCAGGACTATGTCTATCCTCACGATTATCCCAACCATTACTATCCGCAGTCTTATTTACCAGAAAATTTAATCGGCACACACTTTTATGAGTTTGCAGACAATCAACGAGAGCAGCATAGCAAACAATTTATGGACTGGCTAAAAACACAAGCAGCAAGTAATGACTAACCATGCATGACACGGCTCGGTTCATTATCTAATGTACGCTTTAATGCACAAATGATAGCGGTCATTGATAATACTTATGACTATTTTTGACATACTGAACGATATAGTGGGAAGATGACACAGCACGTTGCGATGAAAAGCGTTAAAATGACCTCATAATGATATATACAAGCCATTAAGTGCGTCACTTTTTATTGAATGACATTACTGATAGCGCGCTTTGCTTGACCGTAACAGCGCTTTGTATCATCTGCTGCTACAATAGGCAGATAATGCTCTATATTCCAAATCACACCTATCTATAAATAATAAAATATTGAGATTTACTATGAGTTTAAATACGATCCCTGAGATTATCGAAGACATTCGTGCTGGTAAAATGGTCGTCTTGATGGATGATGAAGACCGCGAAAACGAAGGTGATATCATCATGGCAGCGACCCATGTGCGCCCTGAAGATATTAACTTTATGATTACCCATGCGCGTGGCTTAGTCTGTTTGACTATCTCACAAGCTCGTGCACATCAGCTGTCTTTACCACTGATGTCTGAGCGCAACGAAGCGAAATTCAGCACCAACTTTACTGTATCAATCGAAGCGGCTGAAGGCGTTACGACTGGTATTTCTGCTGCCGATCGTGCCCGTACTATTCAAGCGGCTGTTTCTGCTACTGCTAAAGCTGAAGATATTGTACAGCCTGGCCATATCTTTCCTATTATTGCGCAAGATGGTGGTGTATTGCATCGCGCTGGTCATACCGAAGCAGGTTGTGATTTATCACGCTTAGCAGGCCTTGAGCCAGCATCTGTACTGGTCGAAATCATCAATGCTGATGGTACGATGGCACGTCGTGATGATCTAGAAATATTTGCAAAAGAACATGATCTAAAAATAGGTACGATTGCTGATCTTATCAACTATCGTATTGCGAATGAACAGACAGTAGAAGAAGTAGAATCATATCCTTTTGAGACTGAACATGGTACGTTCACTTTGCATCGCTTCCGTGAATTTGGTGCTGATGAGACTCATTTAGCGTTAGTCAAAGGCGATGTCAGCGAAGGAGTCAGCACAGTACGTGTTCATGGCTTCCATCCATTACGTGATTTGTTTGCGGCTAAAAATGACATGACTGGCCGTAGTGGCTGGAGCGTACAAGCGGCATTAAAAGAAATTAGCGCCTCAGATCGCGGTGTATTGGTTTGGATTGGTAGTAACCAACCTGTTGATTTAGGGGATGCGTTAGATAAAGCCGCAGACAATGAATCGCAATCAACGCTCACTCAACAGCCGTATCGTAGCGTTGGTGTTGGCGCACAAATATTACGTCACTTAGGTGTCCGTGATATGCGTCTATTATCATCACCGATGAAGTTTTATGCGTTATCAGGTTTTGAATTAAACGTGGTCGATTTCGTTCAAGCACCACAACAAGACTAATATCTGCTTGCACTATTGAGTCAAAAAACAAAGTATAAAAAAGGCACGCTACTCCAATGGTAGCGTGCCTTTTTTATGTTTGATGATTTTACTTACTCTTTCAACTCATTCACTTATATAGAATAATTCTTTGAGTTTTAGTACTCAGGCGTATGGCCAAATTTTGCCTCTAGTGCTAATAGCCGTTCACGCTCCTCGATTGTCCATGGTAATTTATCCTTTCCACTACTATCTAGACGCACCACAACTGCCTCAGCCGTCGCAACGACTGCCTGTTGTGCCGTACTGTAGTAACTGTACTCTATTACAATGCTGGTCCTACCCAAGCGCTGACAACGCACACCCAATAATAAAGTATCTGGATAAATCACAGGACGTAAATACTGACAGCTCGATTGCGCCAATACGGTGATCATATTACCGTCAAACATTCCTAATGCCTGCAAATACCCAATACGCGCTGATTCAGCATAGCGATAATAAACGACATTGTTTAAATGATTAAAGGCATCCATCTCACCCCAATGAATAGGCTGATGATGAATCACTGGATAGTGAGACAATTCGTCAGGATTATGGTTTTCTGTGATAGTAGAGGCCAAATGTGATTCTTGGTTCAAACTGTCCATAATGTCATTTCTCTTATTCTTTGTATTAATAAATTTTTGGCACAATAGGGTCTGTTGAACATTAACGTTTTGGTTGATCTAAAATCTGTGTCGTCAACAATGGTGTTGGTTTTGGTGCATTGGCAATTAATCGATCTAACCAATCTATAACTTCTGGAATATTCGCAGGTGATGATTTGGTCTGTACATTGGTCTCGTTAACCGCTTTTTTTGTACTTGCCGATGTTTGCTTGTCTGAATTTTTTGGCTCTAGATTTTGAGGTACTAGACTTTGCAATTGCTTTCGCGCTTGCGTCAAATAGCTGATAAATTGATCTTGCTCACGCATATTACTGGCTTGATTTGCTAGATTCAATGTCATGATGACTTCATGAATCACGAGCTGTCTACGTGTTAGAGCTGTATTATTATCGGTGGTTTTCGTCGGAGTCGTTGTATTAGTCGCACGCTCATGACTGTGCAAAAAATCTTGAATGTTTTGAATGGCTAAGTTTTGTAGCTGCCAAGGGCTGGGTTGCGAGCTTCTGGCTTGTAAACGCTCAATATCTTTCATCAAGCTTTGTTTGATCACGATGGTCAGCGCTGGTGCAATCTCATTACTACTTTGTGAAAGCTGCCAATGTAACCCTCTCAGCAACTCAATCGCTGCATTATCATTATTATCTGCCAACAACCTATCAGCGGCTTGTATTTGAATACGTAATAAATCTAGCTGGTTTTGAGCTTGACTGCTAACAGTGGTACTAGGCTTTGGTAACGTCTGTTGACTCATCGAAAATAAGCGATCATCCATCTCATTAAGACGACTGGCGATTTGCTCATTGCTTTGCAAACGATCATTGACGTTATGTTGAAAACGCTGTTGACTAATATAAAGCCAAAACAACGCAGCAACCAGCAACAGAATAACGAACCATTGCAGTCGCACCAACAACATATTTGCTTGCCTGCGTTGTTGAACAGCCGAAGGTTCCTTAGGTAACGATTCAGAATTAATTGACATAAGGCAACGCCGTTATTGGTAGATTTAAATATTACTAGAATTAAGAATGCAAAAAATTAATGTTTCGATCTGATCGCAGCGAGGATAGTTTCTGGCGCCAAGTCTTCCACACGCCAATAATATAGTTGCTGCTCTGCAACCATATTAGCTAAGCGCTCGCCTAGTACCACATACGCAAAATCTGCTAGCTCAAGTGGTCGAAGAACTGTATCAGCAGCTGGTTCTAGGCCCTTCTCTGCCACAGCGTTAACGATGGTTTCCCAATGCTCAAAAGCTGCACCACTGCTGACCACTACAATTGGCTTTGGCTGCTCTGATCGAGATATATCTTGTACAGAATGCTCTGTTAGAAAACCTTGTAGCCACTGCTCATATTGCACGCTTGCCTCTACAGGCATTTTTCGCTCGTACCAAGCAATGCTATCAACATGGACACCACGCGCCTGTAATGCATCAACCAATAATCGCCGACCACCAAGTCCACGCCATACCAGCAGCTTATCACCTGCCTGCAAACTCTCAATCTCAGGCATCGCCAACATACCTTCATTATTGGCAACTTCAGGCTGTTGTACCTGATACTCCGACTCATGAGCAAGGGTATTATTTAAGACAGCCGCCGTCGCCTCACCAACTGCAATGATATGGCTTGGTGCTTTTAAAGATGCACCTACTTGATCATTTTCGTCATCTCGTACTTGATTCTTATGCTCCAGTATTTGCCAGACAGCTAAACCTGAAGCGGCCGCCGTTGGACTAACGACAACAAGTGCCTTATAAGCCCCTGCTAGCCACTGCTGCATCAACATAATGTCATCATCAGTCGTTGGGCGCGATTGTAGCGCCAACATTGGCATCTCAACCACGCTCAACCCTGCCGACTGTAAGTGCTGTGTCAGTGGTGCTGACCGCTCTACTGGGCGAGTATTGATGACGACTTGTGGTAACAACAGATGGGCATCCGTTGCCTGACCTTTATGCACAGATTTGGCGTAAATTGACGATGACATAGACGTACCACGACAAAAGACTGATAAAGTTGGCTTAACCACCCATCAACATAAACAGTAAAGGTGTTATGGCTAAGCCAATAAAAATACTGACGTGTTATTCAGGATGATAAATCGCTGCTAAGATATCGCCAGCGCCATCGGCAAGCAGTAAGTTTGCTACATCGATACCAAGTTGATTGGCCTGTATTTCTTGCTCCTCTTGCGTACCGACTAATGTGACACGCTTTTCTGCTTTTAATAACTGGCTACCATCGGCTTGACCTACTCGACCACGGAGCCACAACACATTGCCATTGTCGTTATTACCGTTATCGCCATTGTCATCGTTATTGGCATCTGTTTCACTAGCCATTTGCAAGACGGCATAGGCTGCAATCGGTACTTGGCAACCGCCCTCTAGGTGACGGTTTAGCGCTCGCTCTGCGATAAGACGAATACGAGCTTTATCGTCATTAAGCGGTGCTAGTAGCTTTAATACTTCATCGTCACCTTCACGGCATTCAATTGCTAGCGCACCTTGTCCAACTGCAGGTAAGCAAGCATCAATTTCAAGCTCACCGCGTATACGCTCATCCAGCTCAATGCGCTGCAAGCCACTGGTCGCTAGAATAATCGCATCGTACTCGCCCGCATCTAGCTTACCTAACCGAGTGCCGACATTACCGCGCAAGGTTTTGATTTGTAAGTCTGAGCGATAGGCTTTGATCTGACACTGACGGCGCAAACTGGACGTTCCCACTACTGCGCCTTGTGGCAACTCATCGATACTACTATAAGTATTAGAGACAAAAGCATCAGTCGGTGAAGCGCGTTTACAATAGACTCCAAGCGTCAACCCTTCAGGCAACTGCATCGGTACATCTTTTAATGAATGGACTGCAATATCTGCTTGCTTGTCATACAACGCTTGCTCAAGCTCTTTGACAAATAATCCTTTGCCGCCAATTTTGGCCAACGGTGTGTCTAGTATCTTGTCACCCTTAGTGACAATTTTGAGCAAGTTAATCGTTAATTCAGGATACATCTCTAATAGCCGTGCACGAATATGCTCAGCTTGCCATAGTGCTAAAGGACTCTGACGTGTGGCTATGTTTAAAGTGGTCAATGCAGTTTGCTGCGAATTGCTCATAAAGGGCCTCAATAAGTTCGGTATTATTATGTTGGTGCTGTAATGTTGGGCTGTGCTGTCAGTGCTGCTCGTATCTGTACGGCATAATATCTTTGTAGTATGACACCCGTACTAAACAATGCGGAAAATTGCCTCAGTAAACGAGCGCTATACACCTGTTATAGTGAATACTGACGCAAAAAAATACCCCTATTTAAGCATAAATAAGGGTTTGATGATATGGGATGATTATTTCTCTATTAAAACAGCAAGTCACATGTTTTAAGTCACATGTTTTAAGTCACATGTTTTAAGTCACATGTTTTAAGTCACATGTTTTAAGTTACATTTTTTAAGTTACATACTTTGAATTTTGTCACGTAGTGCGGGCAAGTGGCGACGACTAACGGCTAGCGTCTCATCAATACCTTTAAAACGTATCTGATACTGCCCTGCATCTAACGTTTCTAAGTAATCTAAAAAGCTGAGATTGATAATTGCGTTGCGATGCACACGAAACAGCCGATCTTCAAACTCTTGCTCAAGCTCTTTTAGCGTTTCATCAATGAGTACAATACCATCTTTGTGACGTACTTTGACGTACTTCTGATCAGCCGTAAAATAGTAAATATCTTTAAGCTTAATGAGCTCCACACCTCGATGAGTACGAGCAGCAATATGTTCGCGTACTGGCCGTGCGGTGGGATCTTCTAGCTTACGAATTTCATTCAACTGAGCAGCATTTAGATTTTTAGCTTTATTCAGCGCTTCTACTAGTTCATCTTTATTAGCAGGCTTCAATAAGTAGCCAATCGCATTGGCTTTTAAAGCAGCAATTGCATAATGATCATAAGCGGTGACAAATATAATCGCTGGTGGGTGATCAAGTTGCGAAAGCTCTTGAGCACAGCGTACACCATCCATTTCAGGCATACGGATATCTAACAATATGATATCTGGCTGCTGCGTTTTAACAGCCATAATGGCTTCTTTACCTGTTGTTGCTTGAGCGACCACTTGATGACCTGACTCTTGTACAATTCGGACCAAACGCTCACGCGCTAGCGGTTCATCATCACAAACTACAATACGCATGAGAACTCCCATCCCTGGACAAACTTAGTACTTTCAATAGACATTACAAACATACTATCACTCATTACTATTCGCTTAGCATAAAAATATTTAATAAAACCACAAATAAAAAATTTTATAAT
>NZ_JBVFXW010000036.1:0-33218 GCF_055522395.1 Psychrobacter sp. TPE 89C | reverse complement strand
GCTGGCTTTTTTTTGTTTCGTCAAAAACTCTAAGAACTTAAATTAATATATGAACTTTAGTATGCTAATATCTCATTAATGGATTATAAGCAATGAGTAAATATGAAAATAAACAGTAAATCAGCTAATGTTTTTTTTAGTTTTCTTTTACCTACTATGTTTTTGATAGGGTGCTCAGGGCTTTCTACAAATATCAAAGGACATACTTTTGATAAAAATAATAAGCCTTTTTATTTGGAGTTTGATAGTCTTAAAGCAGATAGTCTTCATTTAATAAAACATAGTAAACTGACTATGGATAAATTCGAGCTATTTTGTGATAGTGATGATTTTACTGTTTTACCCAATTGGTCAATATATGATGGCGAGCCTATAGATTCGATTGCAAACCTTGATTTATCACATATATATTTAACTTTCGATGACAGAGACCGTTTACAAAAATTACATCTTATAAAAACTGTCAGCACCGAAGATGAGCAAAAACAAGTATATGATAAAATAAAAAAACATCTCGACCAAAACTATCGTCAAATCAAGCCCCATCCGTTACGCACAATAAATATGACTACTAATGAGGTAATTAGAAATGAAGGTAGTAGGTTTTATACGGGCTGGTCTAACTACGATATTATTTCTTATAAGACTAAAGACGGTTATCTCCGTTTAAATAAAGGTTCAACTGGAACTGTTAAAGCTCCCGCTGCCATTCGTTCCAGTACTAATGGGATTTACGCCGACTATGCTAATATTGGAAATGACGTACCTGAGTGGAAAGACTCTGTAAACGGAGTAGCGCTAGGAATTAACGTTGATTACTTCTCAAATTCTTTTTCAGATATGTATGATAAAAAATGTAGCTGATTTACTTAGCAACATTTTTATAGTCAACTAACTTAACTATAATTTCGTAGCCAAAACCCACCCCTCCTATTTCCTAACTAAATAAACACTATCTCACATACTCTGTACTCAGCTCTGTTAAAGTAAGTCATGCAAACACCCTACTAAAAAGGCGGCTCGTCATGACCTTACTTGATACCCTAAACTTAACCTACCCTATCATCCAAGCGCCAATGGCAGGTGCAACCACACCTGAACTGGCAGCGACGGTGAGTAACTTTGGCGGACTGGGCTCATTAGGGTCTGGCATGACGGCGCCAAATATTCTGACCAGCCAAATTGATACTATTAAATCGCTGACCGACCGACCTTTTATGATCAATCTGATGGTGCTATCTGAGCAGGACTGTACAACCTTTGATACCGAACTCCCCGCTTGGCTGAGTGATTACTATCAAGACAATAATATCGAATATGCACTACCTGAACGCCCAGCGCTAAGCTTTTTAGACCAGCTACAAGTGCTCTATGACAATCCCGTTCCTGTCGCCAGTTTTACCTTTGGCATTATTAGTGCCGAGCAAGTTCAGCATCTGCAAAGTCTCGGCACGCACGTCATCGGCACCGCCAATCATCCATTAGAAGCAAAAGCATGGGCAGATATTGGCGCAGATGCGGTATGTGTACAAGGAGTCGAAGCTGGTGGACATCGCGGTGGTTGGCTGCCGCAAAGTGAAAGCGATCCATTGGGATTGTTGACGCTGATCGGTCAGACACGCACTTGCACTGATATTCCATTGATCGCAGCAGGTGGCATCATGAATGGCCAAGCCGTCAAAGCTATTCAAGCAGCTGGTGCCGAGCTGGCACAAATAGGGACAGCATTTTTGACCACCGATACATGCGGTATCAATGACATTTATAAACAAGCCTTACTCGATGCCAGTCATAGCAAACGCAGCGCTGAGACACGCTTAACTCGATTATTCTCAGGTAAGCTCGCTCGTGGTTTATTGAATGATTATCTACGTGATTTTGCTCAATTTGAAAGCGCTGATGCGCTACCACCCTATCCTCAATTAAATGCTATGACCAAATTTATGCGAGCTCATGCGTCTCAGAACAGAGATGCAGAACATCAATCCCTTTGGGCTGGACAAGGGGTAGCCTTGGTCAAACAAGAGAGCACGCTTGAACTGCTTGAGCGGTTGGTACAAGAGTTATAAGCTTACTCATCTTTTAGCGTTGCACGAAATTTTTTATAATCCTCTGCCGTCTCTTTTACCGCCTCTACCATCGGTACGTGACCCACTTCCAACATCATAATGACCTGTGCTTGTGGCATCAGCTCGCTCATTATTTCGGCAGTCTCAGGTTTTATGACCTTGTCCTCTTCTCCCCAAACGATCAGCGTTGGAATATTATATTGTGCGATAATTTTTGCACGCTCTTCTACATTGTCTTCGATGATCTGTTTGAGTATTTTAGTATTCAGTTCTCGATTGGCGATACTCTCTTGTGCAAAAACAGCTTGTATCGTCTTTGGAACATAAGGCGGCTTATACATGACCGTCTTATACATCGTAGAATACGCTTCAGTGCTGTCAATTAACAAAGGGCTGTTATCAAGGTCTAATGCTTTAAATTCTCGTTGTGTTTCAGCTGACCAAAACCCACCACTATCGAGTAACCACAAGCTTTTGACACTCTCAGGGTACATCGCTGCATAGGCGACACTGATAGCACCGCCCATCGAGTTGCCTCCGACATGAATACCCGAGGCCATTCCTTTAGCTTGTAATAGTTCATGCAAACGCTTTGCTTGGGCATCGGCGCGGTAGTCCGCCTCTGATGGCTTGCTAGAATTACCAAAACCTAGCAGGTCGGGAACAATCAGATGATAATCGCCTAACTTATCCGCAATACGAGTAAAGTTGTCTTTATTGCCACCAAAGCCATGAATCAGTAGTAAGGGTTCACCAGCTAAGTTGCCACCTTCTAAATACGTCATTTGCTCGCCGGATGCCAATGTTAACGATTTGGCTTCAAGGTCTGACTTGTTGCGTTCGTACTGTACGAGCTTTTGAGTCGTAGCGATAGTAAAGGTATTGGGCGTCGTACATCCCACGATAGAAAGAGCCAGTAGAGTAGCCAAACTCGTGCGCAGTAGTACCATCAAAATATCCTCATTTATGGTTGGCAAAACAACTTGAATAGGTAATCTTAGCACAAGCCTATTTAGGGCAAATTGATTTATGATTACGCGCAAGTCAGTGTTTTTACAACAACGAGGATATCAGGGTATCTACTTTATTTAATCGACAGTGCCCTATGCAATTGATGGTGTTTCAAATGAGTGAATGGATGAAACGCGTTAGTCTTCATCCAGCAAAAAGGCTACTGCAGCTTCAGCATGAATAGCCGTGGTATCGAAGATAGGAATCACACTATCGGCTTGGCTAATGAGTAAGCCTATTTCGGTACAGCCTAATATCACGCCCTCAGCACCTTGCTCCGTCAAGTCTGTGATCACTTGGCTATAATACTCTCGTGAGCTGTCTTTGAACTGACCAACACACAGCTCTTTTTTGATGATGCGATGCACCTCTGCGCGGGCAGCGTCCTCTGGTATCAGTACCTGTAAGCCTGCATCAATAAGACGACGTTTATAAAAGTCTTGTGTCATTGTAAACTGCGTACCTAATAAGGCTATCTTAGTTAGGTTGTGCTTCTTAATGGTGTCCGTAGTCGCATCAGCGATATGTATGAGAGGTACATGGGTGACTGCTTGAACATCGCCAACCAATTTATGCATCGTATTAGAAGCAATCATTAGCCCGTCTACGCCAGCAGCTTGCAAACGCTGTGCACTACTCGCCATCAATACACCCAACTCGTCCCACATTCCCTGCTCTTGTAGCTCATTGATTAAAGCAAATTCCACACTATGAATGAACAAATCAGCTGAATGTAAGCCGCCAAGCTTATTCTTGACACCTTCATTAATTAGACGATAATAGCTTTCTGTACTTTCCCAGCTCATGCCGCCAATAATACCTAGTGTTCGTTGTTTTTGGTAACCCATGCTATTTATCCTATTTATTATTTTTTAATTCTCATTTATCGTAACAGAAATACTGCCCATGGGGCATGACGATTACTATGTAGGAGGACATAAACCTATGGCAAAACTTACCGCTATCAAACTCCGCACTCGCCGTAAATACTACCGACTGATCTTTACTGGCATCATGGCGTTAATGATGTCGCTTATCATCTCAACAGCGTTATTGGTGGTCAAACAAGGCTTTATCGATGGCTTCTTTATGGAGCTGATGCATTCTTGGGTTTTGGCCTTTGGTTTTGCTTGGCCAAGCGCTTATATCTGCGCCTATCTGGTGCAAGAGCATGTATTGAGTAGAATAGAGTTTTATTGAGACACCATTTAACCGTTATCAAACCGCTATAGCGTCAACCTTATTTTTTAGACAAGCGACCCTATGGTTCAACGTACCTTCTAGCTCAGGTTTAATTTGGGCACATTCGCTGTCTGCGATCGGGCAGCGGGTACGGAATACGCAGCCTGAGGGTGGGTTAATCGGACTTGGCAAATCCCCTTCTAACAACTGAATGGTTTTATTACGCTCAGCGATAGGATCAGGTAATGGCACCGCAGACATCAGCGCTTGGGTATAAGGGTGCGTCGGATTGCTATACACGGCCTTGTCTACCCCTAGCTCAACCGCATGGCCCAGATACATGACCAGTACCCGATCGGCGATATGCTTGATCACTGACAGATCATGAGCAATAAAAATCAACGCCAATCCCATCTCTTGCTGTATGTCTTGCAATAAGTTAATGACCTGCGCTTGAATGGAGACATCAAGTGCGGAGACTGGCTCATCACAGATAATGATTTTAGGCTTCAATATCAGTGCGCGAGCAATACCAATGCGCTGACACTGACCACCAGAAAACTCATGCGGATAGCGGTTAATCTGATTGGACAGCAGCCCAACCTTTTTCATCAGGGCGCGTACTTCATCCTGCACTTCTGCTTTTTTCATGTTTGGATAATATGTCCGCAGCGGTTCTGCGATGATATCGCCTACTGTCATGCGCGGATTAAGCGAGGCTAGCGGATCTTGGAATATCATTTGAATGTCTTTGCGCTTCATTCTCATAGTTTTTTTGGAAGCGCCAACAATCTCTTCATCACCGAATTTAATACTGCCGGAATTGGCTTGTATGAGCCCGATGATCGTTCTTGCCAGCGTCGACTTACCGCAGCCCGACTCACCTACCACGCCCAAAGTCTCGCCAGCGAATAGCTCAAACGAGACACCATTGACAGCTTTTAAGGTGTCAGGCTTTTGCCAAAAGTACGTGCCTTTTTGCTTAATATTGAATGTCGTATGCACATTTTGTACTTGTAATAGCGGGGCTTGGCTGCTGTTTTTGACTATCTCTGCACTTGCTATCTCTGCACTTGCTATCTCTGTATTTGCCATCTCTGCACTTGCCTTCTTTGCACTTGATAGTGTCATGCTCTAGCCCTCCAGCGTTGATAGATTATTGGTGCCCGTATCAATATCAGCATCAGTATCGGTGTCTGCTGAAACGCTCTCTTTAATATCTGCTGACTCATCGACTCTCATTTCAGGTTGCCAATGGCAAGCGCGTTGACGCTCATTAGGCAGAAACTCAAGTGGCGGCGGTACATCACGGCAGATATCCATCGCATGCGTACAGCGCTCATGAAAAGGACAGCCAGTAGGCAGGTTAAGTAGATTGGGCGGACTGCCAGGAATGGTCTCAAGCTTGCCTTTATCATCATTCAGACGCGGAATGGCCTTTAATAGCCCGATAGTATAAGGATGCGTCGGTGTATAAAAAATCTCTTCCGTCTCTCCATATGCCATGGTACGACCAGCATACATCACGAGTACCCGATCACAGATACCTGCCACCACACCCAAATCATGCGTAATCATAACAATAGTGGTGCCAAAATCACGCTTTAACTCATTCAATAGCACCATAATCTGTGCTTGTACGGTCACATCAAGCGCCGTCGTCGGCTCATCGGCAATCAGTAGTTTAGGCCGACAGAGCAGCGCCATCGCAATCATGACCCGCTGACGCATACCACC
Organism: Psychrobacter sp. TPE 89C; assembly: GCF_055522395.1. NCBI lineage: Bacteria > Pseudomonadati > Pseudomonadota > Gammaproteobacteria > Moraxellales > Moraxellaceae > Psychrobacter > Psychrobacter sp. TPE 89C. The sequence continues at coordinate 27,219 of NZ_JBVFXW010000036.1, read as the reverse complement.
CGAAAACTCATGCGGATACATGCCAATACGGTTTTTTGCCTCAGGGATTTTGACCGCATCTAGCATACGTATCGACTCTGCCCACGCTTGCTTTTTGCTCATGCCTTTGTGCAAGATCAACACTTCGGCAAGCTGATCACCTATTTTCATATAGGGATTTAGGGAGGTCATCGGATCTTGAAAGATCATAGCGATTTGCTCAGCACGAATTTTATTCAGAGCCTTTTGCGATAATCCCAGTAGCTCATTGCCTTCAAATTTTACGGAACCTTTGGTACGGCCATTCTTTGCCAGCAGACCCATGATGGCAAACGCCGTCTGCGACTTGCCAGAGCCTGACTCGCCGACGATGCCCAACGTCTCACCCTCATGCAGGTTAAAATTTAAACCATTCACGGCAGTCACAAGGCCATCTTCAGTCGTGAACTGCACGGATAAATCTTTGACCGCCAACAAGCTGCTTTGTTGACTGGCTTGGCTGGCTGGATTGCCCTGAGTATTGAGTGCTGAATCAGCGCCTATCTTACGGACAGTAGAATCTATTTTTTTAGGTGCACTATTAATATCTTGAGTTGCCATGATGTTGTTCTCCTAGCGAGCTTGAGCCTAGCGGTCTTTGGGGTCAAACGCATCACGTAGACCATCGCCAATGAAGTTAAAGCAAAATAAAGTAATGACCAAAAAAGCCGAAGGAATCAAAATCTGCCAAGGGGCGACTTGCATTGTTTGCGAACCTTCTTGCAGTAGCGCACCCCAACTGGTCATAGGCTCTTGTACACCAAGTCCCAAAAAGCTCAAAAACGACTCAAATAAAATCATCGTCGGTACCAATAACGAGGCATAAACCACCACCACGCCAAGCACGTTGGGTACGATATGGCGCAGAATAATATTAAAACCCGATACCCCGCCGACGTGTGCCGCTTCAATAAACTCTTTGCTTTTTAGACTCAGCGTTTGACCACGGACGATACGAGCGACATCTAGCCAAGAAACCAATCCGATAGCGACAAAAATTAAAATAAGGTTACGACCAAATATCGTCACTAGCAAAATCACGAAAAACATAAAGGGAAAGGCGCTAAGGATTTCTAAAAATCGCATCATAATCATGTCGACTTTGCCGCCCAGATAGCCTGATGTTGCGCCATATACCGTACCAACCAGTACTGCCACCGTTGCACCAGCGATACCCACCAATAGCGATATTCTCCCGCCGACTGCTGTGCGCACGAGCAAATCTCGACCAAGCGAGTCCGTACCAAAATAGTGCTTGTTTTCAATCGAAGGCGCAGACTGCATAAAGTTCCAATCGGTATCTGCATAACCAAAAGGCGCTAGCATGGGCACAAAGATGACAAACATACCGACGAGCAATAAGATAAAAAAGCTCGTCACTGCGGCTTTGTTTTGATAAAAACGTCGCCATGCATCTTGCCACAGGCTGCGACCTTTAATCTCTTTAACAGGCGTATCCATAAGCTCGGTTGGCTGGTCTACGGTCAGGCTCATAGTCGTCCTTTTACTTATTTAATTGAGGGTCTAATTGAGAATCTGATATTTATTTTTAAGCGATGATTGGCATTTATACGGTGTTCTTTAAGTGGCTATCAACATCAATATCAATACTGTATTTTTGGATCAATGATGGCGTATAGAATATCGACGATGGCATTAAAGGCGATCGTCAATACACCAACCAAAATAGTCAAACTAAGCACGACCCCATAATCACGATTGAGTGCCCCGTTCACAAATAACTGCCCAATACCCGGCAAACCAAAAATAGTCTCGATCACGATAGAGCCAGTAATAATGCCGACAAAGGCAGGACCTAGATAAGAGATGACGGGTAACAAAGCAGGTCTGAGCGCATGCTTCATGACGATTTGTCGCATCGGTAAGCCTTTAGACCGAGCCGTGCGAATGTACTGGCTATTCATCACCTCAATCATAGAGCCACGCATAATCCGCGCGATACTGGCGACATAAGCCAATGCCAAGGCGGTGACGGGCAATATCAGATTTCGCACGGCCCCATCGTTCCAGCCACCTGCTGGCAGCCACTGCAAAATAATGGCAAAAATAAGCACCAATAGTGGTGCTTTTACAAAGCTTGGGATCACAACACCTGTCATGGCAAACGCCATCAGCACATAATCCATCCACGAGTTTTGCTTGAGCGCCGCTATCACACCAAGGATCAGTCCTAACACCAGTGCCAATATAAAAGCGTACATACCCAGTTCCATAGACACTGGAAACGACTGCGACAATAGCTCATTGACTGTATAGTCTTTATATTTAAAAGACGGGCCAAAATCGCCTACTGCCAGCTGTTGTAGATAATGGATATATTGCAGCCACATGGGATCGTTAAGATTGTATTTGGCTTCGATATTGGCCAATACCGCTGGCGACAAGCTGCGCTCACTACTAAAAGGACTGCCCGGCGCTAACCGCATCATAAAAAAGGACACGGTTATCAAAACAAACATGGTCGGAATGGCTTCTAAAATCCGCCGAAAAATAAGCTTTAGCATAATGCCTCTTTATAATATTACCTGTACAACGATGCCTGATTTTAAAATGCTCGTTTTGAGTATTTACGCCGCTTCAAGATTTTCTCTGATCCATAGCAGACCGACGCTATCAATCGGAATCTCTCCTTTTCATAGCGCCTGCTGATAAGACTATTGGATGGTCATTCTTTGATGGTCAGTGCTTAGTGATCAGTGCTTGGCGATAGAGATATCTTTACCTTGCCAATTGTCTAGAGGATCGTTCTTTGAAAAGCCAATGACATAAGGTTTTACCAAACGAGGGCTGACGTAATGATAGATATTGAGTAGACCCATATCTTGATCCAGCTGTGCCTCAGCTTTTTGATATAAGCTTGCACGCTGCTCAGGCGTGACACCCGCTTTTAACGTTTGAGCCATTAAGCTATCAAAATTGGCATTAGCATACTTACCGTAGTTACCACTATTGTCAGATTTGGCAATATTCAAAAAGGCTGAAGGTTCGTTATAATCCGCACACCAGCCAGCACGAGCGATTTGATAGTTACCGTTGCGGCGCGTATCAAGATAGGTTTTCCATTCTTTGTTGGTCAACGTCACATCAACAAAACCAAGTGCCTGCGTCCATAAAGAAGTGGCGGCAACTGCGACCTTTTTATGATTATCATTGGTGTTGTACAGCAGCTCAAACGCGAGTGGATTGCTCTCGTTGTAACCAGCTTCATTTAGTAGTTTTTTGGCCTCAGCGATACGCTTCTCTTTGTCCCAAGTGGACCACTCTGGATTATTTGTTACCTTACCATTCGCGGCGGTAGGCGTGAGCTGATAAGCGGCTGTCTGTCCTTGACCGATAACCTTGTCTGCAATAGTGTCGCGATCCAATGCCAAGGCTAACGCGCGACGTACTTTTGGATTATCAAAAGGTGGTTTGACGGTATTAAATTCATAGTAATACGTACAAAGATAAGGAGAGACTCTGAGCTCATCGCCATTGCTCTCTTTTAAGGAAGCAAACTGCTCGGTTGGAATCTCGTTATAAGTGACATCAACTTCACCCGCCTGATAGCGCGCAACATCGGTGGTGCTAGAAGGGATCGGTAGTATCGTGATGGTATTCAGCGTCGTATTGGCATCGTCATAATAAGAAGGGTTACGTGTCAAAACGAGTTCATCGTTGATCTTCCACTTACTGACTTTATAAGGGCCATTAACGACAATATTGGCAGGATCTGTCCATTTGTCACCGAACGCTTCGACAGTTTTTTGATGCACAGGTTTGACAGAGTTATGAATCAGCATATCTGGAAAGTAAGGTACGGGCTCTGATAACGTGACTTGCAGTGTTTTATCATCGATTGCTTTTACCCCAAGCGTCTCGATGCCAGCCGCCCCTTCAACGATTTGGTCAGCGCCGACGACCTTGGCATCAACCAAATAACTTGAGTAAGGAGATGCGGTATCTGGATCGACCAAGCGGCGCATACTATAGACGAAGTCTTGCGCCGTCACAGGATCGCCATTTGACCATTTAGCGTCACGCAGTTTGAACGTCCATACTTTGTTGTCTGGACTCTCCCACTCAGTTGCCATTCCTGGAATGGTTTTGCCATCTGCATCAGTATTGGTCAATCCTTCAAATAATTGACGACCAATATTAGACTCCGGTACACCAGACACTTTATGAGGGTCTAGTGACTCAGGTTCCGACGCATTATTGATAACCATTTCTTGAGTCTCAGCCAGTACACTGGGATCAATATCGGCTGATGAGCTGGCATTATTATTTGCTGTGTTGTCACTACAACCGGTCATAAACATGGCAAGTGCAAGAGAAGTGGGTAAAAATACAGTAGTACGGAGGGAGACAGGGTTGTGGGTCATATGGCGTCCTAGCGGGCAGATGGCGAACAGATTAATCAACCTGTTCATAAATACATTAAAGTTGAATATTTAGCGTTTTCATAGCTATTATTGTGTTGCTAGAGGTCATAGTCTAACCATCTGTCAATAATGAACGTTAGAAAACTATTGGTAATAGTAATAATAAAAAAAGTTATTGATGTCAACAATTTTTCAGTTCATAGAAAAAACATGAATTTAGTCAAACATATGCATATACTAATCATGAGTAAAAACGAACAAAAAACATACTAATCCGTGTAATTTTACAAGAATTTAACCATTTTTTTATAAAAAACCCATCACTCGTCAAAATGCTACTCTTGTGTTAATAATTGTATCTGACATCTGTTTGACATTTTATAATGCTAATGAATTAATACTGAGAGTAGTATTATGCTATCGAGCGTAAGACATTTGATGATTTAGACAATCATATGGAAGACCACTCATATAATGAGCTTTAATGCGACCGCGAGTGGGATGGTGATTAATTAACATAAGTGATTAATTGACATATTCGACATAATTTATTGAATCATATTGCCAATGATTTTTCTTTTTAGTTTCTCTCTAAAAGGCCATACTCATTAGAGAATCCTGCTGAATCCCATAAACCAAATCACATGAACGGCTTTACATCAGTGCGAGCAGTAACACAAAGAATATTACGGATGTAAGCCAAGCTTTCTATAATAAAATCCCGTTAGCGCAAATGTATCTAACGTCTAGACGACCAGTCTATTTTTAAGTATAGTGTCTTTGTTAGTTGATAACCTATCAGCATCATTATCATGGTATCGTTTCTACTAGAAGAAAAAATACATTGGTGAATGACCTTGATGACATGATATTTATAGTCCGTTATTCATACTCTTATAAATAAACCAAATCATAAATAAATAAAGGAATTATTATGCGTAGTGCTATTCATAACAGCTTTGGCAAACCTTCTGACGTATTGAGCGTGGGCGACAGTCCTATGCCGCAGCCTGCTGCCAACGAAGTCCGTATCAAAACCATCCTCTCCCCTATTCACAACCATGACATGCTGACAGTGAGCGGACAATATGGCTATAAGCCTGAGATGCCAGCCATCGGTGGTAGTGAAGCGCTAGGCATTATCGATGCGGTAGGCGCTGACGTGACAGACTTTAGTGTTGGTCAGCGTGTGGCGTGTGCCAGTGTGCATGAGACGTGGGCAGAGTATTTTGTCGCCCCTGCCAGCATGGTGTTTAACATGCCTGATAGTATCGAAGACGAGTTGGCTGCCCAGCTGATTGCTATGCCGCTGTCTGCCCTAATGCTATTAGAATTCTTAGAAGTAACTAGCGGTCAATGGATCATCCACAATGCGGCAAACGGCGCTGTCGGTAAAACCCTTGCCATGCTCGCAGCGGCACGCGGTGTGAACACGATTAACCTCGTACGTAGCAAAGACGCGATAGAAGAGCTGACCTCACTCGGTATCAAAAACAATGTCGTCACTGCTGATGACGACTGGAAAGACCAAGTCCGCGCCATCATCGGCGATGACAAGATCACAGCCGCCGTTGACTCAGTCGGTGGTGAGTCAAGTAATGACTTGCTATCGCTATTGGGTAACAAGGGAACATTGGTCTCATTCGGTATCATGTCAGGCAAGCCAATGGCACTAGACGCTGGCAGCTTGATCTTTAAGCAAGCGACGGTAAAAGGATTCTGGGGCAGCAAAACCAGCCAAGACATGGATCTAGACAACAAACAACGTCTGATCACTGAGCTACTAGAACGCGCATCGAATGGCGACTTAAAGCTACCGATCGAAGCAATTTATAGTCTGGACGATATCGCCACAGCCGTCTCTGGAAAAGTACAATCAAGTAAAAAAGGCAAAGTGTTGTTAAAGCCATAAGCTCTAATCGATAGTTTTAATACGCTTATTGGTACTAATATATAAACACACAAGTATTAAACATGCATATAGTCAGTTCAATATAATTTCGATACAAGGAAACCGAGTGCAAGCGATACATTAGTATGCTTAGCGAGGATGACGATGTAGCGGATTTACATAGACTTGACTATACAAAAAATATAATGAGGAACAGCCTTATGCCTAACAACACATTCAAAGCATTAGTCGTGGAAGAACTTGAAGACGGCACGTTTAGCAAAAGCATTCAAGAGCGCAATGTCAGCGACTTGCCAGAGAACGATTTACTCATCGAAGTACATTATTCATCATTGAATTTCAAAGATGCGATGTCGGCATCGGGTAATAAAAGAATCACCAAACAGTATCCGCATACCCCTGGTATCGATGCCGCTGGCGTGGTCGTCAGTGACAAATCAGGCACGTTTACCGTAGGCCAAGAAGTATTGGTATTCGGCTATGATCTCGGCATGGACACCGATGGCGGTCTGGGTCAAATGATCTCAATCCCAGCAGAGTGGGCGCTGGCTTGTCCAGAAACGTTAACCCTAAAAGAAGCGATGACCTATGGTACTGGCGGCTTAACCGCAGCGCTAAGTGTCCAAAAATTAGAGAAAATGGGTGCAAAACCAAGTGATGGTCCAGTTGCCGTGACTGGTGCAACAGGCGGCGTCGGTACAATCAGCATTGCTATCTTAAAGCAGTTAGGCTATGAGGTGATTGCATTCTCAGGTAAGCCAGAGCAAAGCGAGCACTTAAAGGCATTAGGCGCAAGCGAAGTACGTCATCGCGATACCATCAATGAAATCGGTAACAAGCCTGTCGGCCGTGAGCTATGGGCAAACGCCATTGATACGATCGGCGGCGATTATCTAGCCAACCTGCTCAAGCAAACCAAATCTGGCGGTGCAGTGACCAGTTGCGGCCTAGCGGGCGGCGCTGAATTTTCAATGACAGTTATGCCATTCATCACCAGAGCAGTATCATTATTGGGTATCGACTCGGTTTATATCCCGCTAGCGGATAAAGAAGCCATTTGGAAACGTGTCGCCACTGATATGAAGCTGCCTAATCTTGAAAGCTATGGTGAAGAGATTACGCTAGAACAAACACCTGAATACCTAGATCGCTTTATGTCGAGCAAAGTGGTTGGGCGTTATGTGGTGAATGTTAAGGGTTAAATTTTTAAGAGCTAGTCTTATAAATAAAAGGCAGCATCTCTTTTGAGGTGCTGCCTTTTTTAGTAAATTAAATTTGCGTTCATTTGCGTTCATTTGCGTTCATTTGCGTTCATTTGCGTTCATTTGCGTTCATTTGCGTTCATTTGCGTTCATTTGCGTTCATTTGCGTTTACGAAATAAACGATAGCCCGACTCTGTCCACGTTTATCAATAAGTTTTAATCCTATCAATTTTGTCAATCTTTGATGAATTTTTGTCTTACTTTCTTGTAAGTAATCTTGAATTTCTTGACGAGATTTATCGCCATTTAGTGTTAGAATTTTAATAATTTTTTCATCATTAGCATCAACGTACTGTTTAGTGTTAGTAATAACTATATCGCTCTCTGATGGATTATCCTGAGCAGTAAAGCCTAATTCAAGCTGTTCAGCTTCACTTAAATTTTTCTTCAAATTATTATTAACCCAACCTTGTTTGTCATCATCAATCAAAGCATAGTGTCTATTATATAAAACAACCTTGAACTGATTGGGTGTGACTATGAACCTTGGTTCTTTATCAAAATCTTTATAGCTCGCTAAAATACGCCTAATACCTGTTGCAAAATTTTCGATATAGTTAATCTTATCTAAAACATGAACAATATTTGGATTACGTTGCGCACTTATACCTTCTTTGATATCTGCAATACTTAAGCCATCAGGTAAACCACCGGCAGAAAATATCTCCATTCTATCATCATAAACTTCGATCTTTATGTCGGCTGATAATGAATAATCGCGGTGAGCGTAAGCATTTATTACTGCTTCCCTAATAGCTTTAGATGGATAACTTTCATGTTCTACACGTGCAGCCGCACCAGTGAAAGATACTTTTGTGTCATTTAGCAGAGAAATATATTCGAGTGTCATATCAATTTGTTTAATTAATGACCCGTTAAACTTCTTCTTCGCTAAAAAGTCGACTGACATATCTATCCCATCAACGACTGCAATTTTAGTAACACGAGAGTTCTGTTCGCTTAATAGTATTGCCCCATTATTATATTGATTATCAACATTTTGAAGTCTTAATCCTTTAGGATCAAACACTATGTTGTTGTCTAATAATTTATCTTGGAGATAGTGGAAGGTTAAGCTTTCCTGTATGCTAGATAGTTCACTTTCAAACTCATTAGCAACTTGAGCTTTTAACATTCGCCTAACCTCATCATCAGTCGCACGTCGCTTACTACTACCATTACGGATGTAAATTCCTTTACTATTAAAACCCTCACCATCCTTATAATAATAAGGTGGTTTATCACCTTGCTTGATATGAATAGCAAAGTTTTGAGCTGATACTTCAAGCGTTACAAACTTTTGCACTGGTACACTAAAAGCGCTATGAATCCAATCGCTAATCCATGACTCCCACTGCTTATACTGATCAACTTTTTCGGGAAGAAAGATGCCATCATCATCCACTCCAAGGAAAATAGTACCGTTGTTTGTATTGAGAAAAGCAACTATCTCTGCTTTAAAAAGGTTGTGTTTAGTAGGGATATCAGATTTATACTCAACTGTTTGACTTTCCATAACTAGCCCATTTAATAATAAAAATGATATTAAGATATTATTAATCCATTATTCAAACTCTATCTTTGCACTAACTATTATTGACGATTTGCTTAGTATAAAACAGATGGCTAAAATTAGCTTCTTTAACCAAAAAAACACCCAACCAAGTTGAGTGCTTTTTTTATTTATGACAAGCTGTTCATCAATTCAAAAAATTTGAGTAGCGAGGAAAACGAGTGATAGCACTACATCAAGTAGGCTGAACGAGTTTGACGACGCTAATCAGATTTTTAGTTTGATAGCTTTTATTAAATGTTATTCCCACTCAATCGTTGCAGGTGGCTTGCTCGAAACATCATAAGTCACACGCGATACTTCAGCGATTTCATTCATAATGCGGTTCGATACCGTCTCGATCAAATCATACGGCAGATGCGCAAAGCGAGCCGTCATGAAGTCTACCGTCTCAACCGCACGTAGCGCGATTACCCACGCATAGCGGCGGCCATCACCGACCACGCCGACTGATTTGATTGGTTGGAATACAGCAAATGCTTGTGCAGTCTTGTCATACCAGCCTGATTTTTCTAACTCTGCCATAAAGATGGCATCAGCCAAACGCAGGATATCCGCATATTCTTTTTTGACTTCACCAAGGATACGCACGCCCAAACCTGGACCTGGGAACGGATGGCGATAGATCATTTTGGCTGGTAGGCCCAAAGTAATACCAAGCTTACGTACTTCATCTTTGAACAAATCACGTAATGGCTCAATCAGCTTAAATGCCAAGTCATCTGGCAAACCGCCTACGTTATGGTGGCTCTTAATCACGTGTGCTTTGCCTTGATGCGACTTGGCAGATTCGATGACGTCTGGGTAAATCGTACCCTGTGCTAAGAATTCAACGACTTTACCATCGCTCTGCTCGCTCACTTGACGCGCGCTATCAGCGAATACGTCGATGAACGTTTTACCGATGATTTTACGTTTCTTCTCTGGATCAGACTCGCCTGCTAGTGCGTTTAAGAATAAATCTTCGGCATCAACACGGATGACTTTTACGCCCATGTTTTCTGCAAAGATTTGCATGACTTGGTCGCCTTCGTTCAAACGAAGTAAGCCGTTGTCTACAAAGACGCAAGTCAGCTGATCGCCAATGGCTTTGTGCAATAACGCTGCTACCACTGAGCTATCGACACCGCCTGACAGACCTAGCAATACTTGCTTGTCACCGATTTGCTCTTTTAACTGTGCGATACGCATCTCAGCGATGTTGTCTGGTGTCCAATCGCCTGCGCACTCACATATTTCATGAACGAAACGACCTAGCAACGCCTGACCTTGTAAGGTATGAGTCACTTCTGGATGGAACTGTAGACCGTAATATTGCTTGTCATCATTGGCCATAATCGCAATCGGACAGCTTGGCGTACTAGCAACGATATCGAAGCCTTCAGGGACTTCAATCACTTTATCGCCATGACTCATCCAGACATTGAGCGTGCCAGCTGCGTCTTCGATACCATCGATCAAGGTAGACGTGCCATTGATATTGATCGTCGCTGCGCCAAACTCATGGATATCACTGGCATGAACCTGCCCGCCGAAACGATCTGCCATCGCTTGCATACCGTAGCAAATACCCAATACTGGTACGCCCAAATCGAATACAGCATCGTTGATACGTGGGCTGTTTTCAGCATGCACGCTCTCAGGGCCACCCGATAGGATAACGCCTTTTGCGCCAAAATCGATGATGCGCTGAGCGTCGATGTCATAAGGGAACATCTCACAAAACACCCCAGAATCGCGCACACGGCGGGCGATCAGCTGGCTATATTGCGAGCCAAAATCGAGGATTAAGATACGGTCTTCTTTAATGGTAGGAGTGGCAGCAGTTGTGGTCATAAATCGATGTCCATCAATAGATAAATTGGTGCCCTATTTTAACAAGTTTACGCCCTCTATTGGCTATTAGATGATGAATTATTCGCGATTATTATTAGAGCGTGCCTTCAATTCACTCGATAGTCGTCTAAATGGGTCAAAAATGAGGATAGAAGAGATAGTAAGCCCAATCATAAGCCCAGTGACAAACAAGCTATCCACCTCTCTATTCATCAGCCTTTTACTAGGCTTACTGCACTTACTACGTAGCATTACCCAACGCTGCATGCATACGATTGAGCCCTTCTAATAGCAATGCTCTAGGGCAAGCGACATTAATCCGCATTTTAAGATGCCCTTCTTCACCATATTTGAATCCCGCACTCAGCTCAACCTTGGCAGCGCGAAGGGTGTCATAAAGCACTTGATCGTCTTGACCATACGCCGAGCAATCTACCCAAATTAAATACGAGGCTTCTGGGCGCATGACCTTAATCTTCGGCAAATGCGCTTCTAAAAACTGCACCGTTAAATCAATATTGGCGTCGATATAAGCAAGCGCCTGCGTCAACCACTCGTCGCCTTGCTCATAAGCCACACGCATGGCCGTATAAGCAAATAAATTCAGCTCATACTCGTCATTTAGGTTTTGCTGCTGGCTAATTTTTTTGACTAATGCTTTATCTGTTGCAAATATCATCGAACCTTTGATACCTGCGATGTTAAAGGTTTTGGTCATTGAGGTAAGGCTAACCACATTATGCTCGTAGCCTTTTGCTAGTGTTAGAAACGGTATAAATGTATGACCCGTTAAGGTCAAATCTTGATGAATCTCATCACTGACAATCGCCACATTGTGCTTTTTACAAATCGCAAGCAACGCTTCAAGCTCATCAACCGTCCACACTCGCCCGCCCGGATTGTGCGGATTACAGAGCAGATAAAGCTTAACGTCATGTTCGATGATTTTGGCTTCGATATCGGCCAAGTCCAGTTGATACTTGCCCTCGACTTCCTTTAGTGCAGAGAGCACAAGCTTACGGCCATTTTGCTCAACTTTGCTCATAAACGGCGTATAAATAGGATCATTCACCAATACCACTTCGCCTACTTCGGTAAAGATATTCATCATCAGCGCCAAGCTTGGCACGACACCGGGTGAGAACAAGATATTCTCTTTAGTCAGCTGCAAATCATAACGACTGCCATGCCACTGAATGATCGAGTCATACAAAGCCTCGGTAGGTTTGGTATAGCCCAATATGCCGTGCTGCACTGTTTGCTCAATCGCGTTTAAGATAGGCTCAGCAGCCTTAAAATCCATATCCGCGACCCATAGCGCAATCGTGTCATCGCTATAGTGCCATTTAAGTGAGCCTGTATCACGCCTGTCGACTATCTCATCAAAGTTGTATTGCATTGGACTTCTTCTTAATTATAAAAATAGTGGTTTAGGGTACAACATGAAGGGCGTCATCGCCAATGGCTTTATGGTTGTTATATGGATAGACGAATGGTTAGCGTGTGTTAGAGCATGACTGTTTGTTCAGCTGTTTAATTACCGTTTACTCATTCGCTTAACTATTCTTTGAAGAGATAGTTGATTCAGTTTAAAAGAGGGTCAAGGCAACCGAGCGCAGATGTATATCTGATACCTCAAGTGAGGTTAACGCTGTCACTCTTTTATAGAGGATTGACTATATAGAATATTGATTGCTTGAACGGTCACTATAAGTTAATGTAAAAGTCGTATATAGTTGGTTCAATATCATTTGGATACAAGGAAAGCGAGTGAAAGTACTACAAATCGTAGACTAAGCGAGACTGACACCGTATCCAATGTATAGGGGATTGACTAGAGTTAAGCTTATCTAACGACTGGAACGAATGTCATCATAGTATGTCAACACTATATACCTGATGGCTTTGATCCATCCAAACCACCTACTAAGCCGTTAAGGCTATCAAAAAGGAATTAAGAATGAAAATGGACTTTCTACCGAATTCAGTGCTAAAAATCAGTGCGCTCACGTTAGCCATCGCCGCAACCACGGCATGCACGACGATGGCAACAGGCGCTGAGCATAAGATGTCAGATGCTCCAACCACTGCAACTGCGACTAGCAGTACTGCCATCACGCTTGGCAACGCTGCCACAACTAGCGGCACTAATGATACTGTCGCTATCGGTAGTCAGGCCAATGCAGGTCTGAACTCGGCAACGGCTGTCGGTGGTCAAGCCAATGCAGCAGGGCTAGGCTCAACCTCTATCGGTTGGCAATCAAAAGCCACCGCTGAACGCGCACAAGCGTTCGGTCATCTAGCCAATGCTAGCGGTGTTCGTTCTACCGCAGTTGGTGAAGCGGCCATGGCTGGTGGTACTAACGATACAGTCGCTGTCGGTAATAAAGCCAATGCAGGTCTGAATTCCGCAACGGCTGTCGGCGGCGAAGCCAATGCAGCAGGGCTAGGTTCAACGTCTATCGGCTGGAAATCCAAAGCCACAAGCGAGCGCGCACAAGCGTTCGGTCATTTAGCTGACGCTAGTGGTATTCGTGCTACGGCAGTCGGTGAAGCGGCAGCAGCACAAGGTGCAAATTCGGTCGCTGTCGGTAATAAATCTATGGCAGCTGGCATGAATAGCATCGCTATCGGTAACGAGGCAAAGGCAGCTAAAAACAACCAAGTCGTCTTAGGTAATGCTGGACAAGTGCAGTCGAGCACCGCAGCACAATCAGGTACGGTCAGAATCGTCACTATTGATGACAATGGCACGCTAGGTACGATGATGGTTGATTACTACCAAAAAGCTAAATAATTATAGTTGAGTGGTCAACACTGACGCTGGTGTAGTTATAGCCAGTCATACTAGATAAAACAAAAACCTCGCGATTGCGAGGTTTTTTTGGTTGGTATGGTTAGTTTGCTTGATGAATTTTTGGCTGATAAGAGCGTATATAAGTGCGAGATACAGAAACCTAGCGTTGTAGGTAGTTCAGTTTGGATTGAGCAGAAGCATTACCTTGATCGGCAGATTTTTGATACCACTCTATGGCTTTCTCGTATGACTGAGCAACCCCTCTACCCGTCTCATAGATTAGCCCCACATTATACTGAGCATAAGAATCGCCCTGTGCAGCGGCTAACAGCGTCCACTTTAGCGCTTGTTCATGAGATTGCACCACACCACGACCTTGATAATACATTCCACCTAAATCAGACTGCGCATGGGTATCTCCTTGCTTTGCTGCTTTTAAAAACCATTTAGCCGCTTCAGTATCAGATTGAGCAACTCCTCTGCCCATTCTATAAAGCTTACCTAAACTTTGCTCGGCAGGTGCATAACCTTGCTGCGCTGCTTTCAAGTAATAAGAGTAGGCTTGGGCATAATCTTTATGATTATAATAAGCTTGTGCCAGTTGATAGATATAATACGGATTATTAGGGTTTTCTAATACGGATTGTTGACATGCCTCAATCATCCCTTGGATATCTATACTTGGTTCTGGAGCATTATATCTCTCATGGAGATGGTCATCATAAGCGTCGACCATGTCGCAGCTTTGTACTTTCGTTTGGGAATGATTTTTCTCATGCATTTGAACGTGTGCATGCCCTGATGATATCCACAAAAACAAACCTACTGATAGAAATAACCCTTTCATCATAGTTGACCTTATATTATTAAGTCTAACATCCCTTAAACTCAGCCTCACGTCTCTCAACCATCGCCATTACACCCTCTTTCGCATCCTCTGAATGAAACAGCGGCGGCAGATAGCTATGGATATTGGCCAATGCAGTCGCGGCACCATTACGGCTAGCGTCTTGCGCTGATGACAACGCGCCTCTGACACCCAAAGGCGCAGCTTTACAGATCTCTTGCGCCAACGTCAATGCACGCTCGTACTCAGTACCATTGGCCACCACTTCGCTGACCAAATTCAGCCTATCAGCTGTTTGCGCATCGAATGCTTTACCAGTAAGTAAATACGGCATGGCTTTTTGCCAACCTGCTGCTGCTACAAAACGTACCGTCGCCCCGCCAAATGGCATGATGCCGCGCTGAACTTCCATTTGTGCAAAGTTACAGTTATCACTGGCGATGACCACATCACTATTGAGCATCAGCTCGATAGCTACCGTAAAACATGTGCCTTTGACCGCTACGACCACAGGTTTGGTACGTAGTTTGCCACTGATACCCCATGGGTCAATTTGGTTACCATCAAACTCAAACACACCATCGTTTAGCTTGTCTTGCAGCTCGACCAAATCCAGCCCAGCGGTAAAGTGATCACCATGCGCAAATATCAGCGCGCAGCGTAAGTTGTCGTCTTGCTCGTAGCGAGTCATCGCGTCAGACAGCTGACCAATCATATGACTGTCAAAGGCGTTGCGTTTATTGGCGCGATTGAGTCCGACAAGGCAAACATGGCCTTGCGTGTTATAAGTGATGCGGTTTTCTGTTGCGTTACTGTCCGTAGTCATAGTTCTGTCCTTGTTGAAATAATCATTGTTATATAATAGGTTGTCATACAATAGGTATAGTCGAATCTCGGTACTTCATTCATAGAAATTTGTCGATAAACCCACTTTTAATATAGACACCCTCGCGCGATAACACAAGCAGTAGAACTGCTACGAATAAAGCTAATATCAATATCAGTTGACCCCATTCACGTTAAGTGTAACCATGAGGAAAATATAGGCATTACTCAGAGCATTCTATGGAATTTTGGCACGGTTTTTTGCTGATTACTACAGTCCACTTACTGGCTGCAGCCTCTCCGGGGCCTGATTTTGTCTTGGTATCACAGCAGACATTGGCAAAAGGTCGACGCACAGGTTTGATCTGTAGTCTCGGTATTACCTTGGGCCTTGCCGTACATATTATCTATTCGGTGTTGGGACTGGCGACCGTCATCGCACATTCGCAGCCGCTATTGACTACTATCAAATGGTTGGGTGGTGGTTATCTGATTTATCTCGGTTGGCAAGGCATCCAAGCCAAACCTAAAAAAACATCAGATTTAGAAAAAACATCAGATTTAGAAAAAACAGCAGACTTAGCAAAAACAGCAGACTTAGCAAAGGCAGACTCAGAAGTAAGTTCAAGCGCTCACGTTTCACAGGAAGCGCTTACTAGCCAAATCACGCCCACAACTAAAGATATCTCTACCAAAAAGTTACCTAGCAATAGCGAATCCACCTTTGCTACGTTGCGCCGTGGCTTTTTTTGCAATGTCTTTAATCCAAAGGCGCCCGTATATTTCGTCGCGATATTCACACTCGTATTGTCACCTGACATACCGCTGTGGCAGTTGGCCATTTATGGCGTATGGATGATGGTCCTACAAATGGCATGGTTTAGTACGGTCGTGATGCTCCTGTCTATCCCTGCTATTCATCGCCGCTTTCAGCGTTTTGAGCATTGGATCGACCGCATATTGGGTACAGCGATGATAGTATTGGGATTAAATCTGATTTTACGTAGCCGATAAGACATTCGTTACTCGTGAAATCTGCTAAAATGGTTGATTATATTCAAACATCAAAGCCACACACTATGACCCGTATTCCAGCAAATAGTACACACAGAAACAGATCGCCGGCGACCGCCAAAAAACTCGGTCAGCTACATCCGCGTAACCCGCATCAAGGTCGTTATGACTTTGCGGTATTGACTCGCGCCTTGCCTGAGCTTGCAAACCATACTATTACCAACCCTAAAGGTGAGCCGACGATTAACTTCTCGGATCACCAAGCCGTACGTGTCCTGAATCAGGCGCTACTAGCCCATTATTATGGCGTGAAGTTTTGGGACATTCCAGAAGGCTATTTGTGCCCACCTATCCCAGGACGTGCTGATTATATTCACTATATTGCGGACTTGCTTGCGCAGACCACTCATGTGAATGCGGATAACACACCGCCGACAGGTAAAGAAATTCACGCCTTAGATATTGGAACGGGTGCCAGTGCTATCTATCCAATTATTGGTAGTCAGAGCTACGGTTGGCGCTTTACTGCCAGCGATATTGATCCAATTTCGGTCAATACTGCTGCGCTGATTTGCGATGCCAATCCAAAGCTAAAAGGTGCCGTAAAAGTCAAACTGCAAACCAATCCTAAGCATATGTTTGCAGGCATCATCGGTCGCCAAGACTACTTTGATGTGGTGGTCTGTAACCCTCCATTCCATGCCTCATTAGAAGAAGCGATGGAATCAAACAGCCTCAAGCAGCATAACTTGCAAAGACATCGCGGTAAAAATGAAAACGAGCAAATAAGCCGCAGTTCAACGAAGACAGGTAATGCCGCACAAAACCTAAACTTCGGTGGTCAGCATAAAGAGCTATGGAGTGAAGGTGGCGAGATTGCCTTTTTGACCAAGATGGCAAAAGAGAGTCAAGATTTTGCAGAGCATGTCGGTTGGTTTACGACGCTAGTTTCAAAGTCTGAAAATGTGAAACCTCTACAGCTATTACTAAAGCAACTTGATGTCGCCCAAATGCGTATTATCGAGATGAGTCAGGGTCAAAAGAGCACACGTGTATTGGCATGGCGCTTTGGCACTGACGAAGAGTAATCACTAAGCAAGATTACTAGTTTGAGTTTCACGTGAAACAAAAAAGCACCGCTCTAAATTTTAGAGCGGTGCTTTTTATTGAGAATAATAAATTAAAAAAATGACTTGTTATATAGTCAGTACAATATATTTTCGATACAAGGAAACCGAGTGCAAGTTATACATTAGTATGCTTAGCGAGGATGACGATGTAGCGGATTTATATAGACTTGACTATACCATTCACAAAAATTAGAGTAGCAATGAAAACGAGTGCAAGTATAGTCGATTCAATTTAAAAGTAGTGCAAGGCAACCGAGTGCAGATGTATACGTGATACTTCAAGCGAGGTTAACGCTGTAATATTTTTATAGTGGAATGACTATAATATGCATTGTAGACTAAACAAGCTTAACACCGCTAATCGTAATTTTTAGGATTGGTATTAGCTAAAAAACATTACTTTCAGCCCAATTAAAACAAGCACCAACCCACCTAGCGCTTCTGCTTTATCTTCTAACCATGTACCAGATCGCCAGCCTAAATAAACACCAAACAAACTAAATCCAGCAGTGATTAACGCGATGATTAAACAGGCTAGCCATGCATTTAGTTCTAACAGATTAAGTGTGAATCCTGCTGCCATCGCATCAATACTGGTCGCAATGGCGAGTGTAAACAAAGTGCGGTGATTGATAGTTTTATGGCCATTATGAATAACTGTCATTGCCTCACTATCAGCATTTATAGCGTCGCCGTTTGTGTGAAGCGCACTGTCGACAGCATCCTCCTCATCCGCAGTAAATACTTCGTAAAGCATCTTTGCACCGAGAGCGATCAGAATAAATCCACCAATCCAAGGTGCAGCTGCTGCCAACCAACCCAAAAGCGCTGCGCCTAATAAATAACCAATAAGCGGCATCACACCCTGTGCAATGCCAAAGTATAAGGCAGCATAAATAGCCAATCGCAGCAGATAAGACCTACTCTGTTTTTGTGACTTAGCACCCAATCCAATGGCGACAGCAAATGCATCCATTGCTAATGCGATAGCGAGTAATACGACTTCGATCATTTTATTTTTCTCGTAAAGTAGTCAGTTTTTTGTTCCACGTGAAACGAAAACACCGCTTCGATACTCGAAGCGGTGTTTTATATATCATTAAAGATAGTCTCGGACTTAGATATCTAGGTTTGACACTGTCAGTGCATTCTCTTCGATGAAGATACGGCGCGGCTCAACATGATCACCCATTAGGCACGTAAACATATGGTCAGCGGCGATCGCATCTTCGATAGTGACGCGTAGCATACGACGGTTTTCAGGATCCATCGTTGTGTCCCAAAGCTGATCAGCATTCATCTCCCCTAGCCCTTTATAGCGCTGGATTGCTAGGCCACGACGTGCATCGACCATCATTTGCTGCCAGAGATAATCGAAGTCACGTACTGGGATATCTTTCGTCGTACCTGCTGTTGCTTCACGGCGAATAAAGGCATCACTTTCAAGCAACGTGTTCCATTCAGCAGACAAGCGCAACAGCTTGCTGTATTCACCCGAACTGATGAAACTCGCATCCAGTAGATAATGATGAGCCAATTGATGCACATAGACCGTGATACGTGGTAGCCACTGTGCTTTGGTAGATAACGCTTCACCGTCGATAGTTTCTTCAGCAATTACTTCTGGCTTCATACCCAATAAATCAGCTGCTGCCGCATCCATATTTTTTGGTTGAGGTGCATGGATATTAATCAGTTCAATCTCAGGACTTAGGTCACTACCGAAATGGTCCAGCTGCGTTTGCATAGCGTCTTTCCATGCTTGCATAGCAGATTTATCATTAGTCATATCCGTAGTCAGCTTTGGTGTATGCGTCAACGCATCCAAAAGCACCGCTGGAAAACGAATCTGTAAACGTGCTTTGATCAGCTGCGTTTGGTTATAGTCATTCAGTAATGTCTCAAGCGCTTGACCAGTGATTGCAGGCGCATCGGCACTGATATGCAGCTTAGTATTGTCAATTGTTGATGACAATAGATACGCTTTAAGTGCTTCATCGTCTTTTAGGTACAGCTCTTGACGACCTTTTTTCACTTTATATAGCGGTGGCTGAGCGATATAGACATAACCACGTTCGATTAGCTCAGGCGTTTGACGGAAGAAGAAAGTCAACAGCAACGTACGAATGTGTGACCCATCAACATCAGCATCGGTCATGATAATGATTTTATGATAGCGTACTTTGTCAGGGTTATATTCATCAGGGCCAATGCCACAGCCGAGTGCCGTAATCAGGTTACCTACTTCCGCAGAAGACAGCATTTTATCAAAACGAGCACGCTCAACGTTCAAGATTTTACCTTTTAGTGGCAAAATAGCTTGGGTTTTACGACTGCGACCCTGTTTGGCTGAACCACCTGCAGAGTCACCCTCCACAATATATAGCTCTGACAGTACGGGATCTTTTTCCTGGCAATCAGCCAACTTACCCGGTAAACCTGCGATATCCAAAGTCGTCTTGCGACGCGTCATCTCACGCGCTTTACGAGCAGCATCACGTGCACGTGCCGCATCGATAATCTTACTAGCAATCGCTTTACCCGCACTTGGGTTCTCTAGTAGATAATCATTAAACTTATCATGCATCGCTGATTCAACAGCTGATTTTACTTCGCTTGATACGAGCTTATCTTTAGTCTGACTCGAGAATTTTGGATCCGGTACTTTCACAGAGACGATCGCCGTCAGACCTTCACGGGCATCATCACCCGTTGCAGCTACTTTTTCTTTTTTGAATAAATTTTCACGGTCCATATAGCTATTCAGGCAGCGCGTCAATGCTGAACGGAAACCTGATAAGTGAGTACCACCATCTTTTTGAGGGATGTTGTTGGTGAAACATAGTACTTTTTCGTTATAAGTATCTGTCCACTGAAGTGCAACTTCAACACTGATACCGTCGTCTTGTTGACTGGTAAAATGGAAGACTTCGTTGACACCGTCTTTGCCAGCATTAATATAGCTAACGAACTCGAGCAACCCACCTTTATGTTCAAACTCATGACGCTTATCAATGCGCTCATCAGTCAATACAATACGCACACCAGAGTTCAAAAATGATAGCTCACGTAAGCGTTTTGCTAAGATATCATATTCAAAAATAGTACCAGTGAACACATCACTGCTAGGATAAAAACGGATTTGCGTACCTGTTTGATTGGTCGCTTCCATCTGCTGAATGTCAGCATCAGGTACGCCATCGGTATAAGTCTGATTATAATGATAGCCTTCACGCCAGATATTCATCTCTAACTTTTTAGATAAAGCATTGACCACTGAGATGCCTACGCCATGCAGACCACCTGACACTTTATAGCTATTGTCATCAAACTTACCACCGGCATGCAGTACCGTCATAATGACCTGCGCTGCTGATACACCCTCTTCTGGATGGATATCGACAGGCACGCCGCGACCGTTGTCCATCACACTGACAGATTCGTCTTCATGGATAATGATGTCAATCTGATCACAATGACCCGCAAGCGCTTCGTCAATAGAGTTATCCACTACCTCAAAGACCATGTGGTGGAGGCCTGTACCATCGTCGGTATCACCGATATACATACCAGGACGTACACGTACCGCTTCTAGCCCACGTAATACGCGAATATCTTTAGAGCTATAATCAGAGGGTAATACTTCAGGCACTACAGCTGGCACTGTCGTTTCAGCAATGCTGTCTGATGTCAGTTGCTCGGTAGGTAATGAATCACTCATGTGTCTTCCTTAATCTAGCCATAATCAGCCGTTTGCTATGGACTCACCACTACGATGATGCCTCATAACGTTATTTTAGACTCAACTGTTGTAGTAAAAATCTTCTATATGCATTATTGGCTAAAACATAATTAACCAAAATTTCGTCAGAGATGATATTGACTCAGAGAATACCAAGTCAGTGTATTATCACTTCACAATCAGCTTCTTTTTTTTAAACATTATTAAAGCCAGCAGAGTAAATTAAACACATATTTATCAAATACTTAGAAACCTGTAGATAATAAAAAATATCTACATAACGCTATTAAACAACTTGCTGAAAACAGGATAAAAATAAAGCCTAATTTTAGCATTTTTTTGCTTCTAAGTCACTGTTTACTGACAGTTTTCTTAGTATTGATGACTCTCAAAAAATAAACGGTATTGTAGAAAAATGATGGTAGGTATAGAGGATTTATAAGGTTGTAAATCAGGGTGAAATAGACAGTATAAGGAAGTTATTAAAGAGGTTGGATATTGCCTTGTTTCACATGAAACATATTAGGATTTGACCATAAATCTTGGATCATTGGCACGATATCATCAGTCAAACTGCTCATAAATACCTGACAGGGCAACTGCGATAAAGTCGATAATAAAATCTCTATTGCCCTACCATCAAGCTCTGCCGTTATATCGTCTAGCAATACGACTGGCGTGGCTCTAGTATTAAAGCCGTCTCTCTGTGAATCAATATCCTGTTCAGCATTGAGCAATAGTGGTAACTGAGACAGCCTTAATGCCGTGATTAACAGCTTCTTTTCCCCACGAGACAGTACATTAGCGGCCTGTTCTTTTAGAGTCGGCAATTTAGCACTAACATCGTTTTTTAGCGCTGCACTTGCATACTCACTATTCATCTCTACTGAATCATCAGAATGCCAATGTACATGGACATCCGCTCGATGGTTGCCAATACGAGTGTATCCCAACTGCAGATCCTGCTCTAGTCGCTCGTTAAGCTGTATATCCAACGCAATACTCGTATCATAGCCAGCGTTATAGCTTAAGCTCAACTGTTCGGCATAAGATGGTAATAACTGCTCAATGCTCTCAGCAAAATAAGGCTGCCATTCGGTAAATATCCGCTCGCGGTAATGATGAATGAGTGCTGCATGGCTACTCAATCCTTTATCCCATGATTTCAACTCAGAAAGCTGCACTTGGGTCAAATGGCGTGATTTTTTTAGTAAACTATTGCGCTGTTTTAGTAATCGTTGATAGGCTACCCATTGTGGATGAAAGCCTTGTTTCATGTGAAACACTAGCCAATCCAATAGCTGTCTACGACTGGCACTACCCTGCTCTAACATATCCATTGTTGATGGATCTATCAGTAGTGTTGGCAGTTGCTCAGTTAAGATGCTTTGGTTGTAGACAGTAGCCTGATTAAGACGCAAGAGCGTTGTAGCATCAACTTGCTTTTGGATAGCTAAGGTACTGCTATCATTAAGCTTAGCATGTATAGTAACTGTATTTTTATGATGCTGAATATAGCGCTTAGGCTGGTGATGACGGAAGCTTTTGCCTCTAGATAGCAAAAATATAGCTTCAAGTAAGGATGTTTTTCCACTACCATTCGCGCCGATAATAACGTTACAGGCAGCAGTCTGTAGATTGACTTGTGTTAGATTTCTAAGGTGTGAAATTTGCAGACGTTCAATCATGATACCGATAGCCGCCTATTAAAACAGAATGTATAAAGTAGGCATAAGTTGTCTTTTAACCTAAATGAAGGAGGTTAAACTTTTTAAGTACAAACCTACTCCAAGAGTAAGTTTGTACTTAAATACAGCTCAAACACCTAACTTTACTAATTTTCTAAAACGAATATCACTATATTCGCATTGGCATAATGACATACTGATGGAATTCATCATTCAGCTGATTAACCAGCACTGAAGCATTTGATTGGCTCATATGCATTTGCAAATCACCTTGGATAACGCCCAATACATCTTGTAAATAAGCAGCATTAAACGATAGCTCCATTGGCTCACCTTGGTACTTAGCTTGTATCATCTCCACCGCTTCGTCTTGCTCAGCATTATTAGCACGTACTTCTACCATACCGTCACTGGCAAAATTAAATACCACACCGCGAGATTTTTCATTACTCAAAATTGCGACACGACGTAATACATCAGTCATTTTTTCTTGGTTAAACAGAGCCAGCTTATCAGTATTACTCGGCATAACACGGCGATAATCTGGGAACTTACCATCGATCAGACGTGCTGTAAAAGTGACCATTAAATTATCGCTCACCTGCCCTGCACTATCAACATCACCGAACGGTAAGCTGACTTGCAAAAACTCACGACCAAAACTTAACGTAACTGGATTATCTTTATCTCCGAGCATTTTACCAAGCTCAGAAGCCAAGCGCTCAAGCTCAATGACAGCTTTGCGTGGCAAGATAGCCTGCATATTCAGATCAGCACTCACATCGATGACACTACGCGCTAAAGCCAATCTATGCCCATCAGTTGCAACCGTGGTTAGCTGCTGCTGTGACACATCAAATAGCATACCAGTTAGATAATAACGCACATCTTGAATGGCCATCGCAAACTGAGTTTTGTGGATCAAATCAGTAAGGCGGCTACGGCTGATGATTAATGGTGTGATGTTTTCTGGATTACCCAAGCTTGGATAGTCTTCGGCTGGCAATGTACCTAATGTAAAACGGCTTTTACCGCTGGTCAGTAGACAACGTTCATTCTCTTGAGTTGCCAGATTAACTAGCGCCTGTGCTGGTAATGATTTGCAAATATCTTTCAGCTTCGTCGCAGGTAACGTTGTTGTCCCAGCTTCAACACAAGCACCTGCAGGCAATTTCAACGTCGAGGTCAACTCTACTTCTAAATCAGAAGCTGTCAAAACAAGCGCTGATTCAGACAACTGTAGCTTGATATTGCCCAAAATAACCATATTATGGCGTTTATCAGCAGCCTTGGCGATCAAGTTAATGGCTTTTAGTAACGACTCTCGATTAATCGATAATTGCATGCTTAGTTACTCTTATTTAAATGACTGTATTTTTATCAATTCAGAACAATAGCTTAGGCTTAATAATACCTTGTCTACTGACTATAATCCATTAGCTATCTGTGTGCATATATCGTCAATATTATAAACCATATCATCCTACTAAAACATAGTGATACTGTGGCCTACTAACCTGCTTGCAACATTAGCGCTAGGGTCTTGTAATCCTTATCAAACGCAGGATCTGCGGCTCGTAGTTCATTAACTTTATCACAAGCATGCATCACCGTTGTGTGATCACGTCCACCAAATGACTGACCAATCTCAGGAAAACTGTCCCCCGTCAATTCACGTGATAGTGCCATCGCAATTTGGCGAGGTCTAGCAATACTGCGCGTGCGCTTACGACCCATCATATCTTTGATAGTCACATCATAATATTCAGCAACTACTTTACGAATATTATCCATATTAACGGCTTGTACGCGCATCGCAACGATGTCTTTTAGCGCATATTGCACCATCTCAAGCGTTATGTGTGCACCAGTTAAGTTAGCATTAGCAAATACTTGGTTCAAAGCACCTTCTAGACGCCTCACATTAGAAACCACATTCTGAGCAATAAATAGCGCACATTCTTTAGGCAATAGCATGCCGTATGAGGCTGCCTTTTTTTGCAAAATCTGCACACGAGTATCTATCTCAGGTGGATCAACTGCTACGGTCAAACCCCAAGAGAATCTCGATCTAAAACGCTCGTCAAACTCAGTCATTTGTGATGGATGACGATCAGAGGCCAAAATGAGTTGTTTATCACCACTGGTAAAATCTGCAAACAATGTTAAAAATTCATTACTACTTTTGGTCTTTCCAGCTAATACATGAATATCATCTACAATTAATAAATCTACTTTTTTAATTTTCTTTTTAAAATCTTCTATTTTATTATTTCTTAATGAATAAACTAATTGATTAATAAATTTTTCAGAAGTGAAATAATAAAAACTTTGATTATTTTTTAAATAGCGATGTGCTACAGAATGCATTAAATGGGTTTTTCCCAAACCAGAAGGACCATATATAAATAGAGGATTGTGACGATTTTTCGACTGGCGTTTACCAAGCTCATAACAAGCTTTGTAAGCAAGGTTATTAGACTTGCCCGTCACGAATGTCTCAAAAGTAAACTCAGGATTGAGATAACTAAGTGACTTAGCATCAGCAGAATCAACCAGTTCTGCATGACGCATGTTGGCATCAATGTCCGCTTTCGCATTATTGTGATGGATCGTCTCAAAATTATGTTCTGCTGGGGGAGGGGAGGGCTTATCTTCTGCAAATAAAGACCCTGACTGTGGTTGGTTATCGTCGATATCACGACCTGCATTATCAACACGTACGATAACCTCTTCAATACTTCCTTGGCTATGCTTGGCGACCAATTGCTGGATATCTTGCAAATGGTTCTTTTTAATATAAGTGACAAAATAATCGTTAGGGGCAAGTATTATAAGGGTTTGAGCCTCTTGATGGGCTGATAATGGTCTCAACCACATAGTAAATACATTGTCTTTTACGTTATAGCGTAAATCGTTTAAACATTTATCCCAAATATTTGCTGTGTCTATCATGAAAAGTACTAACCCTATAATTTGAAATAACAGATATCTCAACGGTATAAATCGCTATTAGAGCACTAATGCAGTGCCTACTTGCTAGACCGAAGATAGTCACTGTAAACCGAGTAAAACTACACGTCGAGTAGGTAGCTAATTTAACACAGTTACCCTGTGGATAAAACCTTGTTTTTTGGGGATAAGACTGTGGATAGTTTTGTGGACAACTTCGAACCTTGAGTTATCCATATTTAACCCACAGGTTATCCACAGGTTTGCCCATATCCTAGTATTTTGATTATGAAAAGAAAATTAGAGTTAACCACAGATAATAGGGCTCCCAATAACAACAATACTTATATATATTAATAGTTAATTATTATAGAGTTCGAGACAAACTGTGGATAACTTTTAAATATTAGTTTCACAAACCAGGTTTACTGAACAGTTAAACTAATGCTAGTTATTTCTACTTATCAAAAATCAGCTACTAAAAACTTGCTTCTAACAATAGTAATTTTCACCTGTATAAATACTGATTAAATTAGTTCATTGACCAAGACAGTATCTGGTGGTATAATCCTCCGTTATTACGAATTTAGTCCATTATTTTGATAGGTGAGTTATGAAACGTACATTCCAACCAAGCGTGATCAAGCGTAAACGTACTCACGGTTTCCGTGCTCGTATGGCAACTAAAAAAGGCCGTCAGGTCTTAGCTCGTCGCCGCGCTAAAGGACGTCATCGCCTTACTGTATAATCAGTAGATTGCGATAAGCATGGCTAATTGTGCTTGTTGTGTCTCTATTATTCATAGATTGCGATAGTCAATCATCACAACTGACACTTAGCCATATATTAAAAGCGCCCAAATAGGCGCTTTTTTTGTCTCTATATTTTACTATTATTTCCAATCTTGCTATTAGCTCTTATACTAGGTCTTAATATGCCAAATACTGTTTCAGCTACACCTACCGCACATTTCACTAAAGAGCAGCGACTGCTAACACCAGCGGCCTTTCGTGAGGTGTTTGATGCGCCTGAACGTAAGATTCACCAAAGTCATTTGATGGCCTTTGTACGTACTAATACTCATGATAAACCGAGAGTTGGTATGGCTATTACAAAGCGCAAAGTACCTACTGCAGTCGCTCGAAATCTAATTAAACGTCAAATACGTGAACAGTTCCGATCAAAGGCTTTTAGAATAGAAAGTAAAGACATTGTTTTTATTGTTAAGAAATCAATA
>NZ_JBVFXW010000035.1:0-35976 GCF_055522395.1 Psychrobacter sp. TPE 89C | reverse complement strand
ATTAAATTAAAATCAACTAAAACCCCGATTTTCACATAGCCGCTGTATTCTCGTCTTAATGTGTCAGTTTTCCCTTTTTTAATAATTGTCCGGCCATTTTTATGAATGCCTGTGCAGCAGGAGAGGCTTGGCGTTTACTGTGGAGTGCTAAACCAATCGTTCGTTTGTATTGCGGCGCTAGTTGTCGAACCACATAGCCATCGGTTGGTAACGCTTGAGGGAGTGCTAATTCAGCAACGAGGGCAACGCCTTCACCTTTTGAAACCAAGGTAATTGTCGTCATCAGTTGTGTTGTCCTGTAGCGAATATCAGGGATCAGATCCTCGGCTGCAAATAGCTTGGAAATAAGTTGCGCTGAACCTGCTTCGGTCAGAATAAAAGGAACCTGACATAAATCTTGAAGTACAATTTTATCTTTATTTGCCAATGAATGTGTTTTGGGAATAAGGGCAACCATTTGATCTTCAATCAATGCAAAAGTATCAAAATTCTCATCTGGAAGCACTACAAAGCCAACATCAACACGTCGCTCTTGTAACCATTGCACGACCTGTTGGTCATTTCCTTCATCAACACGCACCTCGATATTGGGAAATTGCTTACGGTAACTATCTAGGATATCAGGAAGTAAGCGCAAAGAGGAAGTGGGACCGAAAGAACCAATACGCAGACTACCCAGCTGCAACCCCTTAATATCAGCAGCTTCTTGGCGTATGGTCTCAGACAACCCCAGTATTTCTCGAGCGCGGGGTAGTAATCGAGTGCCAGCGACAGTCAATTCTGCCTGTGACTTATTACGCTCGATAAGACTGACTCCTAAGTCCTCCTCGAGTTTTTTCAGTGCGTGCGAAACAGCTGACTGACTAATACCTAACTGTTGGGCTGCCAAGGTAAATCCGCACAGCTCTGCAACGACCACAAATATTTCAAGTTGGCTAAACGTCATGATCTTTTGCTCATTTTACTATGACTTAACATTAGTGAAATACTATAGCACATATCAGGTTAACTCTTATATTGAGAGACATCATGCAACCAATTAGCAATACCTCTAACGACTTGGCTTTACCCTCTATCTGGCCAATCTATTTCAAACTTATCTTAGTCGCCTTACTGTGGGGCGGGACTTTTATCGCAGGGCGTTTACTGACGGAATCGCTTTCACCTTTAATGTCAGCGATAGGCCGCTTTGGTCTGGCAGTATTTATACTCATTTTACTCACTATAAAATTAGAAGGTAGGCTACCAAAGCTATCGCTCAGGCAGGTCGCGATCACCTTCGCTCTCGGCCTTACTGGAATATTTACCTATAATCTGTTCTTTTTTACGGCGCTCTCTGAAATGCCAGCCTCCCGTACAGCTCTATTTGTTGCATTTAATCCTATCGCGACGGCGGTACTAGTTTCCCTTTTATATCGAGAAAAATTTTCATTGCAGATGTTGCTTGGGATCTCTTTGGCGGTATTGGGCGCACTAACCGTGATCAGTAATGGTCATCTACTTACCGTGATCCAAGACAGTGGTCAGGCTTTTGGCCGTGGTGAATTGTCAATGCTCTGCGCGGTAATCAGTTGGGCTATCTATACCGTCGTGGGACGGAAAGCGTTGCTTGGTTTATCACCTTTAGTGTCAACGACTTATGCCGCTATTTGGGGATTGCTATTGTTGTTAATGGTATGGTTGTTCAATCCAAACGTGCAGGTGCTACCTGAGTTAAACTGGAAGATCGGTGCCGCTATTGGCTATTTGGCGGTATTTGGAACCGTTATTCCTTTTATTTGGTATTACCAAGGAATCAAAACGATTGGCGCGGCGCAAACGTCAGTTTTTACTAACTTTGTTCCGTTATTTGGTGTGTTGCTCGGCGCTTTGCTACTCAATGAGCAGATATCCTCTTCGATGTTACTCGGTGGCGCGCTGGTGATAACTGGAGTGGTTTTGACAAATCGGCGTTAAGAAAAGTGGTGAATACCCGCATATTGAAATGATAAATATCAAGCGGTGTTGATAATACCTTATTCAAACCCATAAGCGCCTCACCTAGATAAAAACATGTGATCGAAAAAGCCTTTCAAGCTATGAAGTATAAAGCTTGAAAGGCTTTTTTTGTGTTTTCAGCATTAGGCTGCATAACTAAAATCTACCAAATGAATTTTTACAGGTTTGACAGCATAGGTTAAAAAACTAATAAATTGATTGGATATTAACAATCTTTAAAATGTTTTTTTAGAATTATTACAGCATATTTATTATTCACAACTTAAAGAACATAAGCAGTACAGAGGATTTAATGGCACAAATTGATTCCAAATTGGAATGGCGTTAGTTTCCTAATTATTAAAATTGAGTTAAGATCGAAAAAGAAAATAATGGTCATAGGTACTGGAGTGCTGTATGAGGAAATCTCTTCCATTTATGAGTTCTTTAGTCTTTTTTGAAGCTTCAGCTAGGTTGGGGAGTTTTACTAAAGCCGCTAAAGAGCTCTGTGTTACGCAGAGCGCGGTTAGTAAAAAGATTGGACTTTTAGAAGAGAGTTTAGGCTTTGAATTATTTGCTAGGGAACCAAGACAGTTGATCCTGACTGAAGCTGGGGAGGAGTTTTACAATGAAACGAAAAGTGTTCTGCATCAAATGTATGAAAGTATTAATAGAATAAAAAGATATGCTGATACCAATACAGTTACTATTACCTGTACTCAGGCAGTGTCTCACTACTGGTTATTCCCTAGAATAACTCGCTTTAATCTAAAGCATCCAGATATTGCTATCAACATTTATGCATCTAATGCCATCACCGAAGCTACCTGCACCCAATTTGATCTGGGGATTTTAAATGGCACTGATGATTGGAAGGCTGATTTTCATAGTCATCTTCTATTTTTTGAAAGGATCTATCCGATATGCCAATACGAATACCCTATAGATAAACTATTGACTCCCGAGGAGATTCTGGACCAAAAATTGATTCACCTCGATCCTTCGGATTGGAAGTGGCCCACCTGGATTGATTGGTTTGCCAGTTTCGGCATTGAATTTAAGATTCCGAGTAATGCGCAGCTTTTCAATCAGGTAACCCTTGCTTTAGAAGCCTCTAGGCAGGGCATGGGCATCGGGCTTGGATGGGAGTTCATGACCGAACAAATGCTGGATAGACATGAATTGAAACGTGTCAGTGATGCATTTTATGCACCAAATATGGCTGACTTTCTGGTTTATAGGAAGTCAAGAGAGTTATCTGATGCAGCTAAGATATTCCGCGATTGGCTATTAGAAGACGTATCAGAATCTCAAGGGGATGCGATAACATTGGATAGTTTTTCCAGCAATTCATCATAGCCTACTTGTGTGCTAGCTTGCCGATATAAACAGTATTTTTATTGTTTTACCGTTTGCTAGATTTTAGTGCGATTCCAAATTGGCATGGGTGTGTTCGAAATATTCGTTTGTTACATAGAGAGAGACTCTCTAATATCACTCTAAATACTTATTCTGGAGTGAATAGATGAAAACATTAAAACGATTTCCTGCAGTGGATGGTTCACTGGGGTGGTACGAGAGCATGCCAGTCCGACGAACTCATCCTGTTAAGCAGGTCACTAAAAATCAGTACTTTGATTATATTGTTGTTGGAGCAGGTTTTACCGGGTTATCAACAGCCGGCCGTTTAGCAGAACTTGAGCCTGATTCTAAAATAGCAGTTGTAGATGCGTTAATGGTAGGTCAGGGGACTTCTGGACGAAATGCTGGATTTATTATTGATCTTCCTCATAATTTAGATTCGAGTGAGTCGAGTGTACTTGCCGATACTCATATTCGGGAACTGAATTGTTTTGCTATATCAAGATTGGATAGAATTCGACAAGAGCAAGGAGATAATGTTTACTGGAATCAAGTTGGTAAATATATGGCTGCTCATGAAGAAAAACACTTTAAAAATTTGGATTCTTTCACAAAAACATTAGATTCGATTAATTCAGATTACGAAATTGTAGAAGGGGCCGACTTAGCATCTCGTCTCGGAACTGGATACTATAAAAAAGCTGTTTATACAAATGGTAATGTCTTAGTTAATCCGGCTGCGTTAGTGGTTTCTGTTGCTAAAAACTTACCTAACAATGTGGAAATTTTTGAAAAATCAAAAGTTACATCAGTCGATTTTAATCTAAAAAAACTCTATTTTGATAATGGTGTATTGACTGCTAATACAATTATATTGGCAACTAATTCATTCACGGAAGAGTTCGGTGGCTGCAAAAATAAATTAGCACCTGTTTTTACCTACGCTAGCTTAACCAAACCACTAAATGAGGATGCACTTCATAAATTTAAGAAAGTTTCTCCATGGGGAGTTACTTCTGCCCACCCAGCTGGTACAACGGTTCGTTTTACATCTGACAACCGAATACTGATTCGTAATTCATTTGATGTTTTACCTGATTTGCTCAGTAATCAAAAAATGATTGATGAAGCTAAAGTACATCACCGCAGCTCTTTTATGGCACGTTTCCCTTCTTTGGACGCTATTCCCTTTGAATACAGTTGGGGAGGAATGTTGTGTATGACTATGAATCATGAACCTGTTTTTAGTGAGTCTTACCCAGGGGTTTATGCAATAGCTGCAATGAATGGTGTGGGTATAGCAAAAGGTACTTATCTTGGTTATTACATGGCAGAGATGATTAAGGGTAATAAAAGCGAGGATTTAGACTTTATTTTAAATAACTCCAATCCAAGCTGGGTGCCCCCCGATCCTTTCAAAACTATTGGAGCAAGAGTACGACTGTCGATTGAGCAGCGTACTGCCAAGGGCGAAAAGTAGTAAAATTAAAACCTGCCCCCTGCTGTCAAATCCGTACAGGTAAACTTGGGAGATTTTAGTTATGCAGTCTGATGCTGAAAGCTAAACCGCATTTGTCTTGATGGGCTTTCTGGTGACACTAATCTATTAGCAGGCATTGGCTATCAAAGTATTGCAAAGTTACATGAACAAACCTTCACTCCATTTAAGAAACCTGGTGGTGGTCAATTGTTATAGAGATGCAAAATTAAACGCTACCTTATTAAATAAAGTCGCTAACTTGGAGTGAAAGCTTACGGGGAGTCAACGTGTTTAACCACAGAGGTTATCTTTTACTCTGATAAATATCTTCTTTATTGGAGCGTATTTTTATAAAAATATTACTCACTTTTAAAAGCTTGATTTTCTACCTCTTTGAAAAGCCAGTTTTTAAATGCTTGTACTCTTGGCAGCGCCGCGCATTCGGGACGGTAAATAACATAATACGCCAAAGGCGATTCAAAATAAATATCAGGAAACAACCTAACTAAGCGCCCAGCGGCTAGGTCATCTTTAGCCATTACACTGCGCGCTAATGCTACGCCGTGGCCGTCAATTGCTGATTGTAGTACGGCAGCAGAGTTATTGATTTGAATGCTTTTAGTGATCAGAGGACCTGTAACACCGGCTTTTTTTAACCATGATGACCACGACGGAAAACTGGTATGGGCATCCATTGATTGATCGTGTATCAGGGTTTCGTTCAATAGTTTGTCAGTCGTGGTGAAGCGGGTTGGATCTTCTAGAAGTGTAGGTGAGCATACTGGGTATACTTCTTCATCCATTAGTTTTTCTGCGCCCAAGCCTTGCCAATTACCTATACCAAAGCGTATGCCTATATCTATACGCTGAGAAGCAAAATCAACCGGTTTTAAATTTGTATTTAAATTTACATTGGTTTGCGTACAAATGGCTTGAAAGTGATGAAGCCTAGGCAATAACCACTTAGCGGCAAAGGCAGGGCTTACTGCAACCGTTAATACGCCGCTTATGGCATTGTCTTTTAAAATATCTAGCCCTTGGGCTAATTTATCAAATCCTTCTTGTATCAATGGCAGGGCACTTTGCGCAGTTTCGGTCGTTATAAGCCGTGTTTTACCAGAGCTCATTCTGTGAAACAGCGGCGTATCGAGCCACTCTTCTAATGTCTTTACCAGTTGCCCAACCGCTGCGGGGGTTACGTTTAGCTCGTTAGCAGCCGCTGAAAAACTCTGATGTCGTGCACTGGCTTCAAAAGCTTTTAATGCATTGAGATGTATAGGTGATTTCATACGGTAAACTTTTTCTTTATTAACGGCTCAGATTATCTCGTTTGTTAAACAAAGTAAATAAGTTAAAAATACCTCCTAAGCCAAACAACTCGTCAACTGCTTGAAAGGCAATTTGATATTTTGTTTTATTGATACAACTAATGCAGCGCGAATGGGCGCTTGGAGAAATAATGATGACTGAGCAATTTTCAGGTAAAAAATTACTCGTTATTGGTGGCACTAGCGGAATGGGATTTGAAACGGCTCGTTTAATCTTAGAGCAAGGCGGACAAGCCGTTATCGTCGGCCACCGTAAAGAAAAAGCCCAAGCGGCAAAAGAGCAACTATCAGCTTTAGGTATTGTAGAGGTTTTAACAGCCGATTTAACGAGCGATGAAAGCGTGCAAAACTTAATTAACACTATTTCGCAAGATCACGCAGACGTAGACTTACTGGTTAATGCCGCTGGTGTTTTTGCCCCTAAGCCATTTTTAGAGCACGAAGCAGCTGATTACGATAAGTACATGCAAATTAACCGCGCATTATTTTTTATTACTCAAAAAGTAGCCGCTAATTTAATATCAGAAAAACGCTCTGGCGCCATTGTAAATATAGGGTCTATGTGGGGCAAGCAAGCCATTGCCGCTACACCATCTTCAGCGTATTCAATGGCAAAAGCGGGCTTACATGTGCTAACTCAGCATTTAGCAATGGAATTAGCGGCCCATAATATTCGCGTTAATGCGGTATCGCCAGCAGTTGTACAAACGCCAATTTATGAAGGGTTTATCCCGAAAGCAAAAGTAAACGATGCACTGCAAGGCTTTAATAGCCTTCACCCAATTGGCCGTATAGGTACGTCACAAGATGTGGCAAACACTATTGCATTTTTATTAAGTGACAAAGCGGCTTGGGTAACGGGTGCTGTGTGGGATGTTGATGGTGGCGTAATGGCAGGACGCAACTAATAGCAATGGAACAGAGTGTTTTTTAGATGCTCACGCGCAATTAAAAAGTGCTTAATGAGCGAAAGTTTATAGAGCAATAACATACTGTTATTGCTCTTACTTCATTTAGGTTGGATAAATGCGAGTCAACTCATCAGATTTTTTACAGCAAGCCTCTCTGCTATCAATTAAATATAGTTGGCAAACAACATCTCAAGTTAGGGTCGAGCGAGT
The DNA here is from genome assembly GCF_055522395.1 of Psychrobacter sp. TPE 89C. Lineage (NCBI taxonomy): Bacteria > Pseudomonadati > Pseudomonadota > Gammaproteobacteria > Moraxellales > Moraxellaceae > Psychrobacter > Psychrobacter sp. TPE 89C. The sequence goes on along the minus strand of NZ_JBVFXW010000035.1, from coordinate 28,708 downwards.
AATGTTATACAGAATAGGCGGTGAAAAAGCCAGCGCAACGAGCATGGTACGCTACGCGTCAGAGTCCACTTTTCCATACCATGATCATCCTGTAGTGGCCTAATAAATAAATTTGAACGGTGGATGGATTTGACGACAAGGGTCACCATGCCAATCGTACTTTAGCTTAGAAACTGGTTGATATGCTCGCCAATTTCATCAGGCTTCTCATCAATTAACCAATGAGCGACATCTTTAATCCAGACAAGCTCTGCGTTTGGAATCGCTTCTGCTAGCTTTGGTGCATATTCCGGTTTTTGGAAAGGATCTTTATCACCCCACATGATGAATGTCTGATGCGGAAGATTGCTAAGTTCGTCAGTAATGGCCTGAGTATATTCTTTGTTCAACCGTCTGAGATTGCGAAAAAAGGCATGCTTGCCATCTTCAGTTGACCAAGGTTCAAGATACATCTCAATAAGCTCATCAGTCATGACGCTCTTATCATATACACCTTTTGGCAGGAAGCCTCGCATCATGCTCAAAAAGTCCTCTAGACTCATCTCCGACTCAGCACCAGGTTCCTGTAGCGGCTCAAAATCTGGGATAGGCCATGAATCGAAGCAGATGCTATCTATCAAAACAAGCTTTCGAACTTTCTCTGGATAATTGACAGCTATCAACTGAGCAACACCTCCACCAATATCATGCCCAACAATATCTGCTTGCCGTGCACCTAAGACATCCATGAGTTTTACAATCATGTTGCTTTGCGCATTAATAGACACATCTGCGCTTTTTGGTTTTGCAGATTTCCCATAGTTGAGAAGGTCGGGAGCGATGACCCGATGTGTTTTTGCAAGTTGTGGAATAATATTTCGCCACATGAGGTTATTGGTTGGAATCCCGTGCAGCAGGATTATTGGACTACCTGAACCCTGTTCCAAAAATGCAATCTTATGCCCGTCAATGTAGGTATGGTTTTCTGTTATTTGGGTGCTCATAGCATCCTCCTAAAGATGAATATTAATAATCATGAAATCGTTCTACGGAAAGGGGATACAGTTTTTGTCAGCTAAGACAAGCCAATAACCGACCCCAACGTTATAATAGTAATGTGAAGGAATTCTTCAGGAAGTATATGGTCTCAGCGATCAACGGAAACATGGCTATCAAAAGCATCACAAACTGTGTATGGACTTTTATTTATAAAAATCTTGGTCTCATCACACTGTTCATTCTTCGTGCTTAGTCAAAATCTTAATGAAACGGCTTTATTGAAATAACGCGACTCTACCAAAAACTGTCGTACTGAAGGTCGTACCGAAGTTAGATAAACCAACCTGATGAAAGTGATATTAATCATACATCAATAACAAAAGTATTATGGCTTCGGCCGTTATAGGTTTGTACCTCAACCGTTGGTAGTTTGTTGAAAGGTGTGAGAGATTTATAGTGTTAAGGCCTAGCTTAGATTTAGAAAACGATCTCCAGTCCTAGCCACGGCAATAGATATCGAAATTAAAAACCTTGATATTGAGAAGAAAAAATTAGCAGATACCGTCAAATCTGAGCAAACTGCTAAGCCGATTACTTCAGGAACGACTCAAAAAATATTTTATATCTTAAAACGACAGATTAAATTGAGGAGTTATGCTGTGTTTTTCGGAGATACAGCGGCATACGTGAGGCCTTCATACTCCGTTGAAACACGAGTACCGCCACCTACTTCAAGTGTCTGAGCAATATTGGTCAGTGAGCCGATGATGGCGGTGTTTCCAGTCGCACGCGCAAACTCGCAAGCCGCTGCAACTTTTGGTCCCATAGAGCCCGCAGGAAGATCAAGCTCACTTAAAGCATCTGGATGCGCCTGCAAGATGCTTCGTTGTTTGTCAGTCCCAAAGTCTGTATAAACATACGCCACATCTGTGGCAATCACCAATAACTCACATTCAAGGCTACGGGCAAGTAAGGATGCGCACAAATCTTTATCGATTACTGCCTCGACCCCTTGCAAACAGCCATCTTCATCAAATGCCGTTGGGATACCACCTCCGCCTGCACAGATCACAATCGCGCCTTTTTCAAGCAGCCACTGTATGGGTTTCAGCTCAAATATCTTTTTGGGCTTAGGGCTTGCAACCACTCGCCTAAAGTATTGACCATCGGCTTTAACAACCCAGCCTTTTTGCGCACTTAGCTTTTCTGCTTGCTCTTTTGAGTATACAGGGCCAATAGGCTTGGTTGGGTTGTTAAAAGCAGGGTCTTTACGGTCGACTTCTACTTGAGTGAGTAGGGTAGCAATGGATGAGTCTCTCGGCAGGACATTCCCAAGCTCTTGCTCGATGATGTAGCCAATCATACCTTCTGTTTCTGCACCCAAAACGTCTAATGGATAAGTATCGACTTCAGTGTAAGCCGCGCCTTGCAACGCAAGCAAACCGACTTGAGGGCCATTACCGTGAGCAATGACTAACTCGTTACCCTCCGTAATCTTACTGATCTGCTCAACGGCCGTCTTGATGTTTTGGCGTTGGTTTTGAGCAGATAACGGCTCTCCACGTTTTAATAAAGCATTACCACCTAAGGCAATTAGTAACCTCATGATATTTCCCTACGCATTGTCTTCAGTTAACGTCATATCAGGGCGTGTCTTCATTTCAAAAATAGTGATAAAAATGAGATAAATGGCAGTCAAACAAGAAAAATAGCGCAGATAATATCGAGATATTAGTCAGCTATTTGACGCCGTTTGGCAAGATTTAGCCACTTTTAACCTATTTAGATGACTATCGATTGAATTGAGGGCACGCCCCAGTAGCCCACGCTGCAAATGGCATACATTCGGTATATGTTAGATATTACCAAGCGCAGAGACCAGAACGGCTTTAATCGTATGCATACGGTTTTCGGCTTGCTCAAATGCGATGTTGTAAGGGGATTCAAATACCTCTTCGGTCACTTCGATACCGTCTGCGAGCTGTGGGTATTTTTCAGTGATTTTTTTACCAACCTCGGTATCTGAGTTATGAAAAGCGGGCAAACAATGCATAAACTTCACTTTTGGATTGCCAGTGGCTTTTATCAGATCCATATTGACTTGATAAGCCATTAGCGCATCGATTCGCTCCGCCCAGCTCTCAATAGGCTCACCCATCGATACCCATACGTCGGTATGAACGAAATCAACGTCTTTTGCCGCCGTTTTTACATCTTCGGTGATGGTAAGACGCGCACCTGATTCTTTGGCAAAGTCTGCACAAGTGGCCAAAAAGTCTGCTTCAGGCCATAAGTCTTTAGGGGCACAAAGGCGTACGTCCATACCCATCTTAGCGCCCATTAAATATAATGAGCGGCCCATGTTATTACGCGCGTCACCAAAATAAGCATATTTAATCTGATGGATTGATTTGTCAGTATGCTCACGCATGGTCATTACGTCTGCTAGCATTTGTGTGGGATGAAACTCATTCGTTAGGCCATTAAAGACGGGAATATCCGCATATTCTGCTAACTCATTGACAATCTTTTGACCGAATCCGCGATACTCGATGGCATCATACATACGGCTCAACACACGAGCGGTGTCTTTCATGCTTTCTTTGTAGCCGATCTGTGATGAGTTTGGGCCAATAAATGTCACATTGGCACCTTGGTCATATGCCGCTACTTCAAAAGCACAACGAGTGCGGGTTGAGGTTTTCTCAAAGATTAGAGCAATGTTTTTGCCTAAAAGATGCTTTTGTTCTGTGCCTGAGTATTTTGCTCTTTTTAAGTCACGAGCCATATCCAAAAGATACGTAAGCTCGCGTTCACTATGATGCATAAGACTCAGTAGATCACGGTTGTGAAGATTGAAACTCATGATGGTTCCTTAATTTTTAGTATGTGTTTATTTTGGATGGACTATTACTGTATTTGGCACCGCTATGAGCAGGTAGGATTCAACATGCTCTAATCCGTTGGATCGCGAATGATAGGGCAAGTCATGCAGTGACCACCACCACGTCCACGGCCCAGCTCGGAGCTTGGAATCGTAATCACTTCAATGCCTTGTTTGCGCAGTAACGTGTTGGTATAAGTGTTGCGGTCATAAGAGATAACAACCCCTGGCTCAAGGGCAAGAACATTGTTACCATCATCCCATTGCTCACGCTCAACTTCGTAGCTATTGCCGCCTGTTTCGACCACTCTTAATTTATTGACCCTTGCAGCTTCTTCTACCACTTTCAAAAAATGCCTGTCATCTTCGCGCACATCTATACCGTGTGGCTTGCTTTCGTCAGGACGGATATGAAAGGTCGTAATATGATCTGTCACTGCCGGAAACACGTTGACCAAATCAATGTCGCAAAACGTAAACACGGTGTCCAAATGCATCGCAGAACGTTGCTTAGGTAGGGCCGCTACGATGACATGGTCAACCGAACCATCGATGAATAAAGTCTTAGCCAGTCTGGTAATCGCTTGTTGTGACGTTCGCTCACCCATACCAATCAGCACGGTTTTGTTGCCGATAGGCATGACATCACCACCTTCTAAGCTACAGCCGCTTAAATCTTCTTCAGTATCATCCATCCAAATTTTGAAATCAGCGCCTTTAAAGTCTGGATGAAATTTATAAATAGCAGAAATAAGAAGCGTTTCTTGCTGGCGAGCGGGCCAGTACATCGGGTTAAGCGTCACACCGCCATATATCCAATTTGAAGAATCGCGAGGAAACTGAGTATTGGGCAGTGGTGGCAATACAAACTCAGTCGTACCTGACAGTGCGGATAATTTTTTGAGTGACGCCCCAATATCATTCGGTAACTCTTCAGTGGTGACACCACCAATTAAAAATGAGGACAGTTTCTTGTGCTCAAGTTTGGTCAACCAATCTCTAACTTCGCCAGCCAATAAAGTACCGACGTGATTATCAGTAATTTTGTGATCCATAATCCACTGCATGGCATCGTTATTATCAAGGGTTTGTGCGAGCAGTTGATGCATCTCAACCACCTCAATATCGCGATCTCGCATCTTTGTGACCATATCATAATGATCACTTTTGGCCTTGCTAACCCACATGACATCATCAAACAATAAATCATCGCAGTTTTGCGGTGTCAGTCTTTGATGGGCAAGACCTGGAGAACACACCATAACTTTGTGTAATTTACCGACTTCTGAATGAACACCTAAAGATTTGTCAGACATTTTTGTATCCTTATGCGGTTTGGGTGCAAGTATCTCACCACTGTTTAGAGGACGAACAATCTAAAAAAGCAACTGATGTGACGATTACGACGAACGGATTTTCTGGTGATTACAACGGTAAGGCGTTTTATTTAATAGGGTCACTACAAGCTTAACGTACCGCTGTAGAGGCCATAGGCTGCATAGATGGCACTGACAGTAATGACTGCAAGCACCACTTTTTCGGCTGCATTGAACAGCTGATGCTTGTGCTCTCTGCGTGCTTTTATATAGAGAACCACACCAGGAAGATACAACAAAGCGGATAGTAAAAAGTACTGAATACCAGCGGCATACAACAGCCAAATACTATAAAACAGCGCGGTTATCCCAATAATAATATCTTTTGTGGCGCTTTCGGATGGTTTGTAGCCCTCTTTGCGATAGGCCACCAAAAATCCATAGGCAGCAGAAAAGAAATAGGGAATCAAAATCATGGAAGTGGACAGATAAAAAATATTGTTATAGGTGCTTTTACTAAAGTAGGTGATGACTAAGAATAGCTGTGTCGCTGCAGAAGACACCAATAGTGCATTTACCGGTACATCAACGGCATTTGTCTTATAAAAGAACCTCGGCATGGTTTCGTCTTTGGCGGCAACAAATAAAACTTCGGCACAAAATAGCGTCCAAGCCAATAAACCACCGAGTAGCGAGACGACCAAACCTACTGATATAAAGGTCGCGCCCCACGGGCCAATGGCATACTCTAGCAAATAAGCCATCGACGGGTTTTTCATCGCTGCCAGCTCAGGGAGGGATCTAACACCCATCGCTAAAAAGTTAACCAGCATTAATAGCACTAACGTAAAAATGAACCCCAATACGGTGGCTTTGCCAATATCAGAGCGTTTTTTGGCGCGTGCAGAATAGACACTGGCCCCTTCAATACCAATAAATACCCATACCGTCACCATCATCATGTTTTTAACTTGATCAGGAACTGACCCTAGATCCGTCTCTCTGCCCCAAAAGTCGCTATTAAAAAGATCCATATTAAAGACCGTAAAAATAATGACAATAAAGGTGAACAGCGGTATCACTTTGGCGATCGTAATCAACGTATTGACTGAGGTAGCCGTCTGGATACCTTTGGTAATCATGAAGTTGTATGCCCACAATAATACAGAGGCACCCACCAATGCCGTTAGGGTATTGCCATCTCCAAACACATTAAAAAAATAACCCAGCGTACTAAATATCAGCACGTAGTAACTGACGTTGCCCAACCAAGCAGAGAGCCAGTAGCCCCATGCAGAGTTGAAGCCCATATAGTTACCAAAGCCTGCCTGCGCGTAGGCATAGACCCCACTATCAAGTTCAGGTTTGCGATGTGCTAAATTTTGGAACACGAAGGCAAGCATCAGCATACCGATGCCAGTGATGATCCAACCAATCAAGGACGCACCAGGGCTTGCGGTTTCAGCGATGTTTTGCGGTAATGAGAATATACCGCCGCCTATCATAGAGCCTACGACAAGGGCAATGAGTGCAGTAAAGTTTAGATTTTTATCGGATGGATTATGCGTTGTTTCAGACATGGTGACGACCTTTTACTCTCTAATTGAGAAATATATGAAAGCAACAAAATAGATATAGCCTTGAAGATTATTTAAAAACATTGTTTAATATATAAAAACCCCATAATATTAGCATGGATTATTATATATTTGCTAGATGAATGATTTTTGCTTGTAATTTCTATGTGTCTATATCAACTAAACAGCCGTGATATTTGACGGCAAAGGTATTTTTCACGGCATTATTTTTTGTAAAAGCTATAACTCAGATAGGCTAAAGCTCATAAGGTTAGATTTTTTGGAACGTATGATGATTGAGAATAGATTCAGTTTCTGATGGTTTATTGAGGTGGTATCGAGTACCATAACCACAATAAAATTATGGATTTATTGGTATTTCTGACTAGGTCGTGTCCTAATCGGCCCAATATCCGATGAATCAACTGTATTGCCGAACACCTTATATACATTACTCAGCATCCTGCATTAGCGTAAAAAGTGTCTTGTGCTCACAAAGCGCTAATATTGCCCGTCATGGTGATCGACACGAGGTGTGCTTGATCTGATTTCCTACACTCAACACGCCCTATACTAAAAATCATTAAAATTTTTAAATTGAGGACATGCCCTAATACGGTTAAAAGACGTATGGGTTGGTTATTTTTTGTTTTATTTCTGCATATAAATAATATATAGGAAGCGTTATGAAAAAAGCATGGGTTTTGATTCTATTGCTTGTCGTGGCCGCCGCTGCTGGTTGGTATTACTGGCAACAGCAGCAGCTTGCACAAGCCCTGCCGCTAGGAATAGTCAGCTCAAACGGTAGATTGGAGCTTGAGCGGTTTGATATTGCTAGCCTTTATCCAGGTAGAGTCGAGCAAATGCTGGTGGCGGAAGGAGAGGATGTCGAAGTCGATCAGCTGCTTGTGAAGCTGTCTTCCTCACAAAGCGAAAGTCAGTTAGTGGCGGCACAGGCAACCGAGCAGCGCGCACATGAAATGGTGTCGCAGGCACGGGCGGGTCGTAAGCAAGGAGAGAAGGCAATGGCACGTGCCAACGCCCAAATCGATGCGCAGATTGAACAGCAAAAAATAGCCAAAATGGAGTTGGATAATGCCCGCAAGATGCGCCGCGAAGATTTGGTGTCAGACTCAGAGGTGACCAAACGCCAAGCGGCATATAATGGCGCGGTTGCGGTCGTGCAAGCGGCGAGAGCAGCGTACGCAGAAGCACAGGCAGCTGTTCAACAAATCGATGCTCAAGTAGCGGAAGCAAATGCTGGCGTCAATCAGGCCAAAGCTCAAGAAAAATCTGCCGCTTCGATGAATGACGATATGTTGATACGCAGTCCTAAAGCTGGCCGTGTGGAATACCGAATTGCCGAGGTTGGTAGTGTGATTGCAGCAGGTAGCAAAATGGTCAGCCTGCTAGATACAGAGGATGTGTCTATGACTCTTTTTTTACCTAATGGGCAGATGAGTGGCTTACAAGTCGGTAATGACGCGAGAGTCGTGCTGGATGGTCTGGATAGTGTGTGGCCCGCAAAAGTCTCGTTTATTGCATCACAAGCACAGTTTACGCCCAAGTCAGTGGAAACACAGAACGAGCGCGAAAAGCTCATGTTTAAAGTGCGTATCAAATTACCTGTGGCAATAGCCAAAGAATACAAAGGTCTACTCAAAGGCGGCATGACAGGTAATGGTTATGTGCGTAGCAATACCGACGTAGTATGGCCGAGTAACCTTGCTATAAACCTTCCCAAAAAAGGCCAATCCTAGTTTCTCATGTTCGAGTATGACAGCAGAAAATGAGGTCATAAATTATTCAGAGGGTTTTACAACCGAAGAGTTATCTTTATGAATAAATTAACGATACAAACTGTGAGATAACGTATGGATAGCCAACATACCGCCGTTGAAATTAACACTGTTTCGCATACATATGGCAAAACGGTTGCTCTTGATAATATTTCCCTAAATATCTTACAAGGAAGCACCGTTGGGCTAATTGGTCCTGATGGTGTTGGGAAATCAACGTTGTTGTCTCTTATTGCAGGGGTCAAGGTCATTCAAAATGGCTCTGTGCAAGTATTCGGTAAGGATATGGCAAAAAAATCTGCACGTGAGGCGCTGTCAAAACATATCGCCTTTATGCCACAAGGCTTAGGGCATAATCTTTATCCAACCCTGTCGGTATATGAGAACGTGGAATTTCATGCGCGACTGTTTGGATTGAATGCACATGAGCGCCATGTACGAATAGCCCGTTTACTTGAGGCAACTGGGCTAGCACCGTTTCCTGATCGTGCGGCTGGCAAGCTATCGGGCGGAATGAAGCAAAAACTGAGCTTATGCTGTGCATTGGTGCACAATCCTGACTTACTGATTCTGGATGAGCCAACCACAGGGGTAGACCCTTTATCACGCCGTCAATTCTGGTCATTAGTGGCCTCGTTACAAGCTGAACGTCAAGAGATGACGGTCATCGTGTCGACAGCCTATATTGATGAAGCCAAAAATTTTGAATACCTGCTAGCGATGGATGATGGCAAGCTCTTAGCCAATCAGCGGACGCAAACCGTCATGACAGAGCTGAATGTCACATCACTTGAAGAGGCCTACATCAAGTTATTGCCACCAGAGAAACAAACGAATGCAGGCGCGTTGGTTATCACGCCATTTGTCCCTGATCCTGATGCACCGCCCGCTATTGAGGCAAAAAACCTAACCAAGCGTTTTGGAGACTTTACAGCAGTTGATAATGTCAGCTTTCGTATTGAGAAAGGTGAGATTTTTGGTTTTTTAGGCTCTAACGGTTGTGGCAAATCGACCACGATGAAAATGCTGACTGGATTGATTGATAAAACAGAGGGTTCAGCCAAATTACTGGGTCAATCTATCGATGCAAATGACATAGCGACAAAAATGCGCGTCGGCTATATGTCGCAGTCTTTCTCGCTTTATGAAGAGTTGAGCGTACGTCAAAACTTAGAGCTGCATGCAACCCTTTATCAAATAGAAGGAGAGCGTGGACAGCAGGCCGTAAAGGATGCATTAGATAAATTTGACCTCAGTACCGTGGCGGATACAGCGCCAGCCTCATTGTCACTGGGTATCCGCCAAAGATTACAGCTGGCAGCGGCTTGTTTGCATCATCCGGAAGTATTGATTCTGGATGAGCCAACCTCAGGCGTCGATCCTGGTGCTCGTGATATGTTTTGGCGACAGCTATTGACGCTTTCACGAGAAGATAAAATCACGATATTTATTTCTACTCATTTTATGAATGAAGCCAGCCGATGCGATCGTATCTCTTTTATGCATCGTGGTCGCGTGCTGGTCGTTGGTACACCGACAGAGCTGACACATAATAAACAAGCGGAAGATCTCGAAGAAGCTTTTGTAGAGTATCTGCTCGAAGATGAAAAAAATGACACTGAACCCACCAGCCAAAACGACACGACTGAAAATACACCAGCAGAATCAGCGATCATAGCGTCTGAACCTGATAGTCAAACCGACAAAACCGACACGCTTAAGTATTGGTTTACCACTGTGTGGACATTTGCCACGCGCGAATTTAAAGAGCTATTACGCGATAAAATCAGGCTGTTTTTTGCTATCGTTGGGCCCATTATTTTGATGGTCATGACCGGTTGGAGTATCTCTTTTGATGTGCATGATCTACCGTATACGATACTCGATCAAGATCACTCTGCACAAAGTCGACAGTTGACGGAGTACTTTTCGGGCTCAGAATATTTTACATCTACGTCACCCGTAGACTCCATAAAGGCCGCTGAATACGCGCTTAGAAGCTCTGAGACGCAATTGGTTATTGATATTCCAGTGGATTATGGACGTGATTTATTGGCCAGTAGACAACCAGAAGCGAGCTTTTATATTGATGGGACAGTGCCATTCAATGCGGCCAATATTGAGGGCTATGTAGGGGGGGTTATGACGATATATATCACAGACCTTCTTCAAGATACTGGCTTGCCTATCGATTTAGACCCTGCCGCTGAAGTGGTTCCACGCTTTATGTATAACCAAGACTTCAAAAGTGTGAACGCGGTCATTCCCAGTGTGCTAATGATGATACTCATGTTGATTCCAGCAATGATGACCACGCTGGGAGTGGTGCGTGAGCGCGAAGTTGGCTCGATATCAAATCTCTACACATCACCAGCCAGTGTGCCTCAATACCTACTGGGAAAACAGCTACCTTATGTCGTTCTGGGACTGATCAATTATCTCATACTTGTACTCATGGCCATATTTTGGTTCAAAGTGCCTATAAAAGGCTCTTTTTTGGCGATGTCTTTTGGCGCATTGCTGTTGGTCTATGTGTCTACAGGACTGGGGCTGCTTGTGTCTAGTTTGGTTCGCACACAGGTTGCCGCCTTGTTTGTCACCGCCATCGTCACTCTGATACCCACCATTAACTACTCTGGGTTGTTGTATCCGCTCTCTAGTATGGACGGCATTGCTTATGCCATTGGGGTCGGGTTCCCCGCATCTTGGTATCAGCGTATCAGTATTGGCGGGTTTACTAAAGGACTGAGTTGGTCCAGTTTTTTGACGGAGTACATGGTTTTGACCGCTTTTGCCTTGGCATTTATCACATTTGCTTCTATTTTCCTGAAAAAGCAGGAGGTATAAGTGCAGACTTTTAAAAATATCTGGACGTTGACCATCAAAGAATTGCGCAGTCTGTTTGGAGACAAGATACTGTTTCTCATGATTGGCTTCGTGTTCTCTGTCACTATTTATACTGTGGCAGAAGGCATCAATACGGATGTACGCAATGCGCCTGTCGGTATTATAGATTTAGACCGTACAGCCCTGACCAGACAAATTCGAGATGCTCTACAACAACCTTACTTTCTGCCTCCTGTCGATGTGAAACGCGAAGATGTCGATGAGTTGATGGACAAGAGCAAGCTTATTTTTGTGCTGGAATTTCCCCCTGGGTTTGAACGAGATGTGCTGGCTGGACGAAAACCGCAAGTTCAGCTGTTAATTGATGCGACCACCATGACTCAAGCAGGTATTGGGCAAGCCTATATTCTCCAAATATTTAATCAGGAAGTGAGTAATTTTTTAAAACAAGCCGATCCACCGTTATTGGTCAAGCCAGTACTGAACATGATATTTAACCCAAACGGAGACAGCTACTGGTACACACCAGTTATGGAAGTCTGCAATATGATTGCGCTCTTGGCAATAGGGTTGTCCGGTGCCGCTGTTATCCGTGAACGCGAACGTGGCACCATCGAGCATCTCTTGGTGATGCCAGTCAATACAACAGAAATCGTGATTTCAAAAATACTTGCCAATAGCTTGGTGATTTTATGTGCCTCCATGTTATCGATGGTTTTTGTGGTCCAGTATCTGCTCGGCATTCCCATTAACGGGTCGCTGCTTTTATTCGGTAGTGGTGTGGTCGTGTATCTGTTCTCCATATCTTCTCTCGGCATTATGCTATCAACCATGGCGCCGAGTATGCCGCAGTTTGCCTTATTGATGTTGCCCGTCTTAGTCGTATCGTTACTCTTATCTGGCTCTATAGCGCCACGCAGCAATATGCCCGAAGCGGCACAAATGATAAGCGAGTATTGGCCCACGACTCAGTTTGTCAGCTTTACTCAAAATGTTTTATTCCGTAATGCTGGCTTGGACATTGTTTGGCCTGAGCTATTAGTCATGACAGGTATCGGCGTCGTGTTTCTTATTTTTGCTTTAGTACGATTTAAAGCGATGCTTGAAAAGCTAGGATAATGTGCAAAACAGACTGGCCCAATTTGGCTCAATAAAAGCCAGTCATACATGTAACGACATCTTAGGATAGGTCCTAGCAAACGTCCTAGGGCGTGTTTGATATTCGACCATGGCACTGAATTAAAAATAATGATAGAGAATATAAGGAGAAGAAACGCATGTTTCCATTATCCAAAATTGTGAGTTTGGGAGCATTGGTCTTGATCTTAAGCGCCTGCCAAAGCACACAGGTTGTTCACCAAAGTGACATTTCTATTCCGACGACATTTGACGAAAACAAAGCGGCGAAGGGCAGTCCAGAAATTAGCCACTGGTGGCGACAATGGCAAGATCCGCTATTAAGTCGCCTAATAGAGCAAGGCTTACAAGACAGCCCCGATATCCGCATCGCTGAAAGTCGTTTTGCAGAAGCAGTGGCAATCAGTCGTCTTGCCACTGCTGATCTTGGGCCACAAGCTGGCGTCAATGCTTCAGCGGGCATTATAAATGGTTCGGCTCATCTGTCTGCAAATGACAACCTCAGTCGTCTATTGGGTGCTAGTACAGCGCTGCTAGAGACGCACCAAGATATAGACAGCAGTCATGCTAATGCGGGATTCTCTGCTGCGTGGGAGCCAGATATATTTGGCAGAAAACAAAGTGATGCTGATGCCGCCCGTTATGCGGCGTTGGGTGTACAAGAAAAAGTATATGGCGCGCAAATGCTACTGGCAGATCAAATTGCTGATCACTATTTTCAAGCCCGTGCCGCCCAGCAGCGTGAAGTCATTACCGCTCGTAATGTAGAGATATTGACGCGCTTTGAGCGATATATAAAAGGGCGTTTTCAAGCGGGTCAAGTCACCATGTATGAAGTTAATAATGTCCAAAGTAAACTCAATGCTATGCGTGCGAAGAAAAGCACAATCAATGCAGAGTATGCAATGCACGTACGTAGCATAGCCGTACTTATCGGGCAAGTACCGCAAGGTTTTGAGCTACCTTCTACGACTGTAGACATCCTCAATCATCAACCGAGTGCGCCCAGTGGCCAAACGCCCCAAGGGTTGCTAGAACGTCGTCCAGATCTGCGTGCCTATGGCGCACAAGTCAATGCCTATTCTGCCAAACTGGCAAGTGCCAAAGCTGATCTACTGCCACGTTTCTCCATTCGTTTTTTAGGTCAAGGCGGGCGTATTAACGTTGACAGTGATGTGCCAGATTTGAAAGGTTGGGGAAGTATATTGAGTGTGGGTATACAGGTTCCTATTTTTACAAACGGTCGGATTAAGGCCAATATTGACAGCGCAGACGCTCGATTGCAAACGGCGCTGCTACAGTATGATCGAAGGCTACTGCGTGCGCTTGGTGAGGTGGATAATACCTATCAGGCACATCAGGCTCTACAGCAGCAACAAAAATTGCTGAATACGGCCTATCAGCAGTCTGCCAAGCGTGCCAGCGATGCCGAAAAGCTGTTTCGTTATGGCTATCAAACGTTAGATGAAGCTCTGACAGCGCAGCTCGACTCGGAACAAATACAAGAAAACTTGATTTACTCGCAGCTTGCTCGAGCACAAATGCTACTGAACCTTTATAAATCACTAGGAGGAGGATGGGGAGAGGATGTCACTGCGGAGGCATCGTAAATTCAGACAGCTTATGAGTGATTTATGTTGGAAAAACTGTAGAACTATCATCAAGACTACAAAACAAGATTCGAAGCCATCAGCGATATCACTAAAAATGCAGTTTAGTTATTATCATCTGGTTGCGTAACTATGATTTTCTAAGTTAATGCCTACAAATATAGCCCATAATTCAGTTAGTTAATTTAAATATTTATTTAAGATAAATATTACTTCGTTTAACAATAACATAACTATCATATAAATTTAACTTAACAATAAGGCAACATATTCTAAACTTGCAAAGGTATCTAATATTTATAGGTCGACACATACAATGAGTTTTCAATCATATAAAGGAACGTTAGATTATGCCTTTACACAACCGAAATCGGATAGATCCTATTAGCGAAGACGTTTACGAAGACCCAATGAGTAATACGCTACTCAATAAATTTCAATTGCCTCAAAATAGTACTCAGCCAGAAGTTGTTGCTCAGTTTATAAAAGATGAGCTGCTTCTCGATGGCAATGCCAAGCAGAATCTGGCTACATTTTGTACGACATGGATGGAAGATGAGGTTCATGACATCATGGACTTATGTGTCGATAAAAACATGATTGATAAGGATGAATACCCACAGACTGCTGAAATGGAAGCGCGTTGTGTTCATATCTTAGCTGATCTATGGAATAGCCCACAAGCTCATACGACTCTTGGTTGCTCAACTACGGGCTCATCAGAAGCTTGTATGCTTGGCGGATTAGCCATGAAGTGGCGCTGGCGTCAAAAACGTGAATCAGCAGGATTAGATGCCTCAAAGCCCAATTTGGTCGTTGGGCCAGTACAGATTTGTTGGCATAAATTTGCGCGGTATTTTGATGTTGAGCTTCGTCAAATTCCACTTGAAGGTAATGAGGTTAGTACCAATCCCAAAAAAATAAAAGACTATGTTGATGAAAATACCATTGGTGTCATTCCTACCTTAGGGGTGACTTACACTTGTGTGTATGAAGACGTCGCTGCGATGGCAAAAGAGCTAGATGATATTCAAAGCGAAAAAGGATGGGACATACCTATTCATGTAGATGCCGCTTCGGGTGGATTTATAGCGCCCTTCATTCAACCTGAACTTGAGTGGGATTTTCGTATCGATAGAGTGAAGTCTATCAATGCGAGTGGTCATAAATACGGTCTGGCACCACTAGGTGTCGGCTGGGTAGTTTGGCGATCAGAAGAAGACTTGCCAGAAGATTTGATATTCTATGTAGATTATCTAGGTGGAAACATGGCAACCTTTGCGCTTAACTTTTCTCGACCAGGTGGTCAAATTGTCGCGCAATACTATAATTTTTTACGATTAGGCTTTGAAGGTTATAGAGGTGTTCAACAAGCCTGTGTAGATACCGCTCAATGGTTAGCAGACGAAATCTCAAAGTTAGGTCCGTTTGAGATGTTTTATGATGGACGAGGTGGTTTACCTGCTCTTAGTTATACCCTAAAAGAAGGAGACTGGGGTTTCAATCTCTATGATTTATCTGACAAGGTTCGTCAACATGGTTGGCAAATAGCCTCTTATCCGCTACCAAATGATCGTCAGGATACGGTTATTCAACGCATCTTAATTCGTCATGGTATCAGTCGAGATATGGCCGCGTTGTTATTACGTGATATTAAAGCCGCTGTTGAATACTATAAAGCGCATCCAGTTTCACATTCTAGCTCTACTCGTACCTTTCATCACACATAGAAGAGCATTATGAGTAATCCTACTGTAGTCGGTCAGATATTCGATAAGATAGAGCCTGTTACTGCTTCAGGCTTACATGGATTTTTTCAACTGCTGGATAATCAGCCCATAGTATTTATCTTGTTATCATTAGCTTTAGGTACTTATATTGGTAATCGTAGTATCAAGAATATCTCTTTAGGGTCAACAGCAGGTACTTTGCTGGTAGGGGTTGTGCTTTCGATGATTGCACAGTCTGCTTATGATATTACTTATGCCATACCAGGGGTTCTTTCAACCTTTATGCTCCTTCTTTTTATGTATGCTTTAGGGCTTAAAGTTGGACCTCAGTTTTTTGCTGGATTAAAAAAAGGTGGTTTGGCATTCATTAGTATCGGTGTCATTGTCTGGTCACTAAACTGGATTATCTGCTTTTTTGGGGCAAAGTTTGCAGGCTTAGCACCTGGATATGCAACAGGACTTATCTCTGGCAGCTATACCATAACGGCCATACTAGGAGTGGGGCAAGGCGCTTTATCGAGTGGTGCCTATATACCACCGTCAGAAATAACAGCGGAAGAAGTTGGTGCCAATATGGCTGCAGCCTATGCCGTTAGCTATGTCTTATCCACTGTTGGTATTATTTTACTCATTCGCTATTTACCTAAGATTTTTGGTTACAACTCTGCTGAAGAGGCTAAAGCCGCTGAAGCTAATTATAATGGCGGTGCTACAGATCCTTTACCTGGGGCACCTCAGGCATTAACACTGGGTTTTTCACCGTATGATTTACGCGCCTTTTATGTGACTCACAAAAACATTGTTGGCAAAAGTATCTCAGCGTTAGTCAAAGAGTATCCGCAAGCGCCTATTTTACGTTTGGTTAGAAGTGGCGCGATTGTAGAGTTATCAGATGATCCTATCGTTCAACTGAACGATATCGTTACGGTTAGAGCCAATATTCACGATTTAATCTTTGTAGACAATGAACTCATTGGTCCTGAAGCTGATGATCAATTGGCTCGCAGTGTCCCTATAGAAGTTGCAGATATTCACATCGGCTCTCATGATATCTCAGGTCAAAACATTCATGACCTCAGCGAGTTTGGAATAGGAGGTGTTACTGTTCAAGCTTTATTTAGAGCAGGTAATGAAATTCCACTAGGTCCTAAAACACAGATTTATTTCGGAGATGTGATTAGACTAGCAGGTCCGGATGTGGCTTTAAATATGGCAGGGCAACGCTTGGGAGGACGAGTAATATTACCAACCATGAAGTCTGAAATAATTTATCTTGCCGTTGCGATGGTTATCGGATATTTAGTCGGTATTATAACGGTCCGAATTGCAGGTATTCCATTTGCACTAGGAACTTCAGCAGGGTGTATTCTTGCTGGGATTGCCGTTAGTTATTTTCGCAGTCGCAACCCTGAGTTTGGTGGTCCGATACATGAAGGCGCCAGAAGCTTCTTGCAAGATTTTGGTTTAAACGTTTTTGTGGCAGTTTTAGCCGCCAATGTTGGGCCTAAAGTTATTACAGCCTTACATGGTGATACTCTATTATGGCTAGCAGTAATTGGAATAGCAGGTGCGTTAATACCACCGCTCGTTGCCTTCTGGATAGGGGTGAAATTCTTTAAACTTAACTCAATCATTGCTGATGGTGCCGCCACTGGCGCTAGAAATAGTACACCTGGACTAAACGCCATTATGGAAGAGTCAAAAAGTTCAGTTGCTGCTATACCTTACCCTGTCAGTTATGCGCTTACGACCGTCTTAGCTTTGATTGGCGGTTATATTTCGATGATTTTATCTTGAGTTTTTAGGACTGAAATTAGTAGACAATGATTATTTCAAAATTCTAATATTGACAATCTCACCTAATAATAAAGGCCTGAGAAAGCTATAGATCTTATACTGAACTGCCCCAAGATTTTTGGAGCATTAACCCCCTAAAGAATGAGCGTTGAAATTAGCAGTTTGATATTCCGTTTAAAAGTATTTTCAGATATCTGCTAGATATACCCTCAAAATACTGTTGTGAAAAGTTATCGTAAGTTATGCGATGTTATGGTGCGATAAGACATTAAAAGACCTCACAACTGCTAGGTTGTGAGGTCTTTTAATTGCTTCTAATAGTATTCGATGGTGCGTCTACGTTTTGTAAGAACAAGAATATAATTCACCATGTGATACAAAAATGATTATAGTTAAAAGTGACTAGTATCACTTAGCTAAAAAAATACTTACTTACTTACTTACTTACTTAGGTGATTACGTATCAGCTGAGTAAATACGTCTGGCTGTTCGATATTTGAGATATGTGATGCATCAATCGTGGCAAGCGTTGAGTTTGGAATGTTATCAACCATATACTGACCATCAGCAACGGTAGTAACAGGGTCTTGAGAGCCTGCCAACACTGTAACTGGTACGCGAATATCTTTTAGATGCTCTCGAGTATCGGCAGTAGACAACGCTTCGCAGCAGCTGGCATAGCCTTCTGCACTACCAGCCGCAAGAGCATTGGATAGTGCTCTAACCACATCAGGATACTGTTCAATAAAACCAGCTGTAAACCAACGTGATGCTGCTGTTTTGGCGATATCGTCCAGCCCGTTCTCACGTACTAATGCCGCACGCTCAAGCCATGGTGCTTCTGAGCCAATTTTGGCTGCGGTATTACACAATAGCAAGTGCTCAAAGCGATCTGGGTGATTAATGGCTAGCCACTGACCAGTCATACCACCCATTGAAATGCCACAAAAAAATGCTTTATCAACATGTAGGTGATTTAACAGATCGATCACATCTTGCCCAAGCTGAGCCAAACTATAAGGGCCATTAGGTGCTGATGACTTCCCATGACCACGAGTATCGTAGCAAATGATAAAGTAATCGGCTTGTAAGATATCGATTTGTGGTTGCCACATATGATAGCTAGTGCCTAGAGAATTGGAAAATATTAGGGCAGGGTCGTTGCTATCGCCAAAAGTGGCATAATTCAGAGTGATGTCTTTATTTTCTAATACAGGCATGATAAAGGTCCTTACTTTTGAAGAGCATGTGAGGAGGGGATTGTTTTTTACCTAGTGAAAAATACGTTTATCTTGAACTATTAGTTAGCTGTCAATACGCTCAATGATCATGGCGATACCTTGACCAACACCAATACACATAGAGCAAATGGCATAGCGTTTACTAGTCTGTTCTAGCTGATTAAGGGCGGTTAAAACCAACCTTGCACCCGAGGCACCAAGTGGGTGGCCCAGTGAAATAGCACCACCATTTGGGTTGACACGCACGCTATCATCAGGCAAACCCAAATCTCGTGTACAGGCTAACGATTGAGAGGAGAAGGCTTCATTTAGCTCAATGACATCCATTTGATCAAGTGATAAACCTGTATGCTTAAGTAGTTTTTTGATGGCAGGGGCAGGCGCAAAGCCCATAATACGAGGCTCAACGCCTACTGTGGTTGAAGCAACAATACGGGCACGTGGTTTTAGATTGAATTGCTTGACAGCGTGCTCTGACGCTACTAAGAAAGCCGCCGCGCCATCATTAATACCAGAGGCATTACCGGCGGTTACAGTCCCTGTTGTACTAACGATTGGGCGTAATTTCGTTAGCTTCTCAATAGTGGTGTCTGCTCGTGGATGCTCATCAGTACTAATAACGACTGGATCTCCTTTACGCTGAGGAATATTGACTGGTATGATTTCACTGTCAAAAAATCCAGATGCTTGTGCATTTGCGGTACGTTGTTGACTACGTAGCGCAAATGCATCTTGATCAGCACGGTTAATATGAAACTGTTCTGCCACGTTTTCAGCCGTCTGTGGCATCGATTCAGTGCCGTACAGTGCGTCTAATTTGGGATTAACGAAACGCCAGCCCATGGTAGTGTCTTCAATTTTTTGGCCACGGCCAAAAGCGCTGTCTGACTTGCCCATGACAAATGGTGCACGGCTCATGCTCTCAACACCGCCTGCTACAATTAAATGTGCTTCACCGGCTTTAATGGCTCGCGCAGCGATAGCTAAGGCATCCATCGATGATCCGCATAAACGGTTAACGGTAGTGGCAGGTACTTGATATGGCATGCCGGCTAATAGTGATGACATACGGCCAACGTTACGATTGTCTTCGCCGCTTTGGTTGGCACAGCCATAAACGACATCATCAACTTGTTGCCAGTCAACTTGGCTATTACGTTCCATGAGTGCTTTGATAGGAATAGCGCCTAAGTCATCAGCGCGCACTGCCGCCAGTCCGCCGCCATAACGGCCAAATGGTGTACGAATGGCATCAATGATATAGGCGTTATTTAAACCAGTGGTCGAGTCAGACATAATCGTATCCTTTTTATACTTATACTTACTATAGTAGGGTAGTGGCATCTATCAGTTGAGCACCTGTCAAAGCCTGTAAATCAGCGAAACTTAAGTGATCAACCATTTCGGTGACAACCATGCCTTTATCAGTGACATCAATCACACACAAGTCAGTATAAATACGATCAACGCAATTTTTACCAGTAACAGGGTAGGTCAGTTCGCTGACGATTTTAGGGTCACCAGTTTTGTTTGTATGATTGGTCATCACAAAGACTTTTTTGGCACCAACGGCTAAATCCATAGCGCCACCAACTGCAGGTATGGCACCTTCAGCACCAGTGCTCCAATTGGCCAAGTCACCGTTTTCGGCTACTTGAAAAGCACCCAATGCACAAATATCTATATGACCACCACGCATCATGGCAAAAGAGTCTCCATGATGAAAAAAGCTGCCACCAGCAAGCATGGTCACATACTCTTTACCAGCATTAATCAGTTCAGGATCTTCTTGCCCTTTAACAGGCGATGGACCAAAGGCCAATAAACCATTTTCTGAATGTAAAAAAACATCTTTATCATCAGGTAGGAATTTTGCAATTTTTGTTGGCAGACCAATACCTAAATTGACATAGGCACCATCTGGAATATCTTGAGCCGCACGTTCAGCGATTTGGTCACGTGTTAATGGGGTATGGCTCATAATGTCGCTCCTTGTAAAGTATCAGTATCTACATCATTACCAGTAACTAGGTATTGGCTGTATCGGTCGCATTTGCTGTTTGAACTTGCACCACGTTCTGAACAAAGATGCCAGGCGTAATAATATGTTCAGGGTCCAGCACGCCCAATTCCACTACCTCTGACACTTGAGCGATGGTTACATCAGCAGCCATCGCCATGATAGGACCAAAATTACGTGCCGATTTTCGATAGACGAGATTTCCCCAACGGTCGCCTTTAAATGCTTTAATCAAAGCAAAATCGGCTTTGATTGGGTATTCGAGCACATAGTCCTTGCCATCAATATGACGAGTTTCTTTACCTTCGGCGAGCGCTGTACCAAAGCCCGTTGGTGTATAAACTGCTCCTAAACCTGTACCCGCTGCTTGAATTCGGCATGCTAAATTACCTTGTGGTACTAACTCGAGCTCAATCTTGCCACTATGGTACAGCTCATCAAATACCCAAGAGTCAGACTGGCGCGGAAATGAGCAAATAATTTTGCGAACGGCACCAGTCTTGAGCAGTTTGGCCAAGCCATAATCACCATTACCTGCATTATTATTGATAATAACTAAATCTTTGACGCCAAGATCAATAAGTCCATCAATTAGCTCAGCAGGTTGTCCAGCCGTTCCAAAGCCACCAATCATAATGGTAGCATCATTTTTTATTTGGCTGAGTGCCTCAGTCATATTGTTTTCGGCTTTATTAATCATATTTACGTCCTATTCTATAAAAAAGTGATAAACATATTTTAAGTGTTGTTTTTGACGATATAGAATTGTTGGTCATGCAGAATTGCACTAAGGGTGTTTCAATTAAAAATTGTGCTCAGTTAACTATGCTCGGTTAAGTGAGCTCGGTTAAGTGAGCTCGGTTAAGTGAGCTCGGTTAAGTAATACGGTTTAAAAGCACAGTGCTGCTGGTATAAGTTTATCGCTTGCTGAAGGAGAATTTCATTTTGACTCATTCAAACCAAAGGCTTAGAAGAACTTATTCCAGCAGCGCACTATGAGAGATGTCTGCGTTTTATAGTGGCGTTAATACCGCTACTTTTAAAATGCTTTCGTCAATGATGCTCTAATAAGGTTGCCCTCAAAGGTGTTTTCATTTGAGTACTCTTTATAAATGGCAACATCACCACCTAGTAAAAGAGGTGGAGAGAAATAGGCCATAGATAAGCCAAGTGCATTTCTTTTCTCATCACCATCGCCAGTCTCAAACGTGTTATAGCCAACCAGTCCAACATCAAGAAGACCGTAGCTTTTACTTAAACCCCACTCAACCATAAGCTCTTCATCAAGACCGTCTGCTTTAGGTGCTTTAGGGACTTCATAAGTACCTAAGGCACTCAGATCTATATCACCAGCTTTGTTCAGTTTAACGTTGCCACCGAGGGTGAATGAAAGAGAATCATAGCCTCTACCAGCACTTGCAGCTCGATTTTCATCGTAATCGCCAGTCTCGTTAAAGTAGTAACCTACACCAGCGATTGTGTCCCATCTATCGCCATGCCAAGCAAGTAGCCCACTAGCATACGAACTTGCAAGCCCTGTTCTTTCGCCAATATTTTGACCACCAACGTCAATATCCGTATTTACCAAAGGTACAATCGCATCTAGGATTACGTCACCACCCAAAAACTTTTGAGGGGTAACCCATATCGCTCTGTTGACCAATGCGGTTGCACTTACCTTACTATCATCAGGCAAAGCTTCATTTTTGTCGGCGCTATAATTTGCTATATAACCTCTATAGTACACACCAGGTGGTGGTGCAACGCTAGCTTTGATCCCTTCAAGGCCTGGCACATATTGAGAGTCAGATGCGTGAACAGCAAACGGTAGGCTTAAAGCAGCTAGAATTAAGGCAGATTTATTCAAAACTTTTTTCATGAAACTTCCCTTTCTCATAAGTTATTTGATAAGTGTTTTTTCACACTGTGCATGCGTGCTACCCAAACTCGTTAGTAGTGTTAGGGTATGTTTAATGCTTATATTTAATACTTAGGCCTAACACCACCTTTAAAGCAGTGTTAAGCGTAGATTAATAACAGTATTGAGTGGTATTAAATAACTTTTAGGTTTTGAATGTTCTGTTCTTCTCATATTTATGATAAATATGGATTAGCCTTGTACGCGGCGACGTTCCACTTCGCTACCATGTACATCCGTTTGGGTATTTTTCAACAAGTGGAAGTCAAAGTTGATAGAAGCGTAAGGTTTATCAAGCCCTTTCTCGCTAAGCTGGTCGGTATCTTCAACCATAGTAACTTCTGGTACCAAGCCTTCACGGCTAGCAAATGCAAAGTCATCCCACAAATATTCATCACCATCGATGTTTATCTGGGTGGTCAATTTACGCAGACCATCAGCACTTACAAAGAAATGCACGTGAGCAGGTCGATGACCATGGCGACCTAAGGCACCCAATACTTTCTGGGTCATGCCTTCAGGTGGTACGGAGTAGCCAAGAGGAACGATACTGCGGAAACCATAATGGCCATTTTCATCAGTGATGATCGTACGGCGAAGGTTAAACTCAGACTGCGACTCATCAAAAAATGAATAATTGCCTAAACTATTGGCATGCCATGCTTCAACTTTGGCATTTGGCACAGGTTTTCCATCTTCGTCATAAACCGTACCTTGCATGAATAGTACGGTGCCTTCTTCGTCATCAGTACCATCGTCTAAACGAGCAAAGCCTTTACTTTCTGGTGCACCAGCTACATACAATGGGCCTTCAATAGTGCGCACTGTGCCACCTTCTAATCCAGCTTCTTTCATGTCTTCTTCGATCATTAAGTCTATGAAATGATCAAAACCTAGGCCTGGTGATAGCAAGCCAGCTTCCTTACCTAGATCGCCAATATACTCAACGCCTGCCCAGTATTCGTCAGCAGTGATGCGCAAATCATTAATGGCTTTCATCAAGTCACCTACGATACGCAAAGTAATCTCTTGCACGCGTGGGTTTACTTGATCAGGAAAGTCAATCTTACCTTTGATGAATTTTTCTGCTAATGCTTCTATGTTTTTGTGTTCCATGTCTCTCTCCTTGTTGAGGACTGTTCTATATTTTGAAATATTAGGATTTTGAATTGAGTACTCTGACCCAATATTTTTATTACCTATTTCTTTAATTTTTAAACCATGTGATTTTCAATCATATAGTTTTTTTTGCTTTGTTAAATACGTGATTTATTAAATATATGCTTTATGAAACAACAATTTAGCTGTCATCACTACGTACAGAAGAAGGGTGGCGCAGTAATGGAGTCACTTCAACTTTCATGTAAGGGTAAAGTGGTAATGACATCATGATGTCGTGTAGCTCTTCGTTGCTTTCAACATCAAAGATACTAAAGTTAGAATATTCACCAGCCAGTCGCCAGATATGACGCCATTTACCTTGCTCTTGCAGCTCTTGCGATAATGCTTTTTCTACCGCTTTTAGCTCTGCCACTTTGTTGGCATCCATATCGGTTGGTATCAATACATCCATACGTACGTGGTATAACATGAGTATTTCCTTAGTAATTGGTTTTCTGTCTATAAGTAAAAAAGTTAAAAACTGGATACTGATTGTGTTCTTATTAACCTAGCGCATGAATCTTTTTGGCATAGTGGTAAACTTTGTCTTGATCTACTTCGATACCTAGACCTGCGCCTGTTGGCACAGTTAAATTGAAGTTTTGATAGTCAAGTGGACGCACCAAAATATCATCAGTCAGCAATAATGGGCCAAACAGTTCAGTATCAAAATTCAAGCTAGGAAATGTGGAGAACACATGAGCCGAGGCCGCAGTGCCAATAGGGCCTTCTAGCATAGTGCCACCATATAAATCAATGCCTGCCAGATGTGCCATTTGTCCAATGAGGCAACCTGCTTTTAGACCGCCTGCTTGATTGATCTTAACGGCGAATACATCCGCACAGTGTTCAGCTGCTAAATGGAAGGCATTTTGTGGGTCTTGAACAATCTCATCTGCCATGATGGCGACATCAAAATGCTCTTTTAGACGTTTTAAACCAGCTTTATTGCGCATGGTTATAGGCTGTTCGATTAAATCTATAAGGCCGTCTTGTAGGCACTTGATGCCCTTCATTGCTTCAAGCTCAGTCCATGCTTGATTCACATCCACTGTAATACGGCAGTTGGGTAAGGCTTGTTTAATCGCTAGAACATGGGCAAGGTCTTGGTCAATCGGGTTACTACCAATTTTCAGCTTAAATATTTGATGCTTTTTTTGCTCAATCATTAGCTTGGCTTCAGCGATATCTTTTTCGGTGTTACCACTGGCTAGCGTCCACGCCACGCCCAATTCATCACGAACGCGGCCACCCAACAGTTCGCTGACAGGAATGCCCAAGCGCTTGCCTTCTATATCTAGCAGTGCAGTTTCGATTGCGCATTTGGCAAAGCGATTACCGCTAATTTGTTTGTTCAATAACTGCATGGCTTTTGCAGTAGAAGCGGGCGCTTCTTTAAGTAATAGTGGCGTAAAGTACGTGTCTATATTGGTCTTGATACTATGAGGACTTTCTTCTGCATAGTTTAATCCACCAATAGTGGTGGCTTCTCCCCAACCTTCATAGCCGTCTTCTGTTTTAATATGAACCAAGACCAAGGTCTGCTCGTTCATTACCGTGCAAGCCAATTTATGGGCTCGAATAGTAGGAATGGGAACCAATAATGTCTGAATTGAACGAATCATATTTATTTTTATCCTTTGTCATTAATCCTTTAAGTTCGCCATTAACTATAGGTTTTGTGACTGATTTTGTCTAAGACCTAATATAACGCTCTTTAATACCTTTTAGGTATACTATAATGACAGCTTGTACATTTAATGAAGTATCAAACCACGCTTTGATGGTGAATCGATCATTAAAATTATAGAGAGGTAAAACATGGAACTTAGGCACTTGCGTTACTTTATAGCCGTGGCTGAAGAGAAAAGCTTTAACAAGGCCGCTGAACGTTTATATATCTCGCAGCCACCACTCAGCCGCCAAATAAAACAATTAGAAGAAGAGGTTGGCGTTGTTTTAATAGACAGAGATCAGCGTCCCTTAAAGTTAACGGAAGCAGGTATTTTCTTTTATGAACATGCAATACAAATCATAAAAAAGTCTGATAATTTGCGTACGATGACCATGCGTAAAGGCACTTTTGATGGGTCTCTGTCTATCGGTTTTGTAGCCTCTATTTTGTATGGCACGCTACCGCGAGTGATTTCACGCTTTCGTAAAGTGTATCCTAATATACAAATTAAGCTACATGAGCTAAATTCGTGGCAGCAGACGCAAGCGCTGACCAGTGGCAAAATAGATGTGGGTTTTGGCAGATTATTATTTGATGATGCGTCAGTCAGGCATATTTTGTTACGAGAAGAAAGCTTGGTGGTTGCCGTCCCTATAGATCATCATATTATGCAGCAAAAGCGTAGTACTATTGGCATTGCTGATTTGATCGACGAAAACTTACTGTTATATCCTAAAGCGCCAAGACCCAGTTTTATTGACTATATTTTAGGTTTGTTTGAAGACCGAAATATTGAACCCACTTCTTTTTCAGAAGTCAGCGAGCTACATGTAGCATTAGGTTTGGTCGCCGCAGGAGTGGGTATAACTATTGTGCCTCAATCGCTTGAGCATTTGCGTGAGAAGGAAGTGGCTTATATTCCTTTTGAAGATGGGCTGTTGACATCACCTGTCATTATGAATGTTAGACATTTTGACAAATCAGATTTACTAAAGACACTATTAGGAGTGATTTACCAAATATACGAAGAAGAAAATGTGGTTCATAAGCGAGAATCTATTTAACACAAGGTAATGGATTAATGCATAAGTTTTTGCATGAGGGTTAATTTTTTCAGTAGGTAAGATGGTACTGTCCAAAAATATAGTGCTGCTAGTGTGTGATTTTTCAAAAATTTGGGTGTGACTAACTGGTATGACTAGGTAGCGCAGTAATTTAGAAAATACGCATTAGTAGCACTTTTTGATGCCTGTATGTTTTTAATATTAAATTTACTAGTAGTTGGCTTAAGTTGAGTTTTCTCTCAATAAAATACCTTTAGAGTATATTGTTGTTAGCAATTGAGGTTGCTGTCATTATTTTTTCTGTCATGAGTTTATTATGTAAAACGATCAAATTGTAATGTATAGCATTGATTTAATTGGTTTTTATGTATAAATGGTTTGATGTTTGTAGAAGTTATTACATGTTTTTTTAATTTTACTGATTGACAAGTGCATTAGTGACTGCTAATTTTAGTTGAAATGTAAAGTATTTTCAATACATGCTAGTAAATATCTGACTCTTTTAAGCAGGTTCGCACAGCAGTTAAAGATGCATTAAATCGCATGATGATCGGCATTCTTTATCTGTTTTTTCTTGTGTTTACCAAACACAATTAGCCATCAACCCACTAAGAAAGGATTCTACGATGAAACTTCCCCTTCCACTGACCATCGCGTTAGCAACTTTATTAAGCTTGAGTGGCTGTTCAAAAGAAGATGGCGCAACCACAGGCGCTAACGATGTGACCACGTTGCGTTTTTCACATTTGTGGCCAGCATCAGCAGTCATGCATACCGATGCTTTTGTGCCTTGGGCAAACAAAATCGAAAAAGAGTCGGGTGGTAGACTGAAAATAGAAATTTATCCTTCAGCCACACTTAGTAAGCCAGATGCTACGTATGAAGCGGTGGCTAAGGGAACCGTTGATTTAGGAGTGCAAGTTCAGGGTTATATCAATGGACGATTTCCATTGACTCAAATAGCTGAGCTGCCAGGATTGTCGAGCTCTGCTAGTCAAATGAGCTGTATGCTGCAAACGCTCTATGATGAGGGGGTGGTGTCTAGCGAATATGACGACACGCACTTATTGTTCATGATAGGCAGTGAGCCCAGCACCTTACATACGGTTGATAAACCGATACGTACTCCTGCCGATATGAAAGGCATGCGTATTCGCCGTCCTTCTGCGATTGGCGGCGATATTATTGAAGCGGCAGGTGGCGCGCCTGTTGGCCTACCAGCAACCGATTTATATACCTCATTACAACGTGGTGTGGTGGATGGCATGGCATTTCCATGGAGTCCAACCGGATCTTTCAAATTGACTGATGTGGTAAACACCCATACCAATATGCCTTTTTATAGCTCGGCCTTGGTCGTAACTATGAATAAAGACAAATATGCTGATTTGCCTGATGACCTAAAGAAAATTATGGACGATAACACTGGCAAGGTAATGTCAGACATAGCGGCTAACGTGTTTGATACAGAAGCGGCTAAATACAGCAGCGAAGCTAAAGCTCGCGGCGATGTGATGATTGACATTCCTGACCCGCTAAATGATCCAAAATGGAGCATACCATTAGAAGCAGGCACCAAAAAATATTTGGCAGATGTAAGTGCCATGGGACTAGATGCCCAAGCAGTGTATGCCAAAGCAAAGGAAGCGAGCGCTGCCTGTAAGTCCTAAATAATAATACAGCTATGTCACGCTTGTTAGCCTCAAACGTGATACCAGCTGTATTTGTAGTGTTTTCACTTTTCTTGCTTATATAGAAACTAAGTTGAGTCAGTAATATAGTCGATTCCATTTAAAATAGTACAAGGCAACCAAGTGTAGATGTATATCTACTACTTCAAGCAAGGTTAAAGCCGTAATACTTTTATAGCGGAATGACTATATTACTGACTCAACTTAGTTTCTATATAAGCAAGAAAAGTGAAAACACTACAAATACAGCTGGTATCACGTTT